>JANPAY010000384.1:0-13078 GCA_031430155.1 Comamonadaceae bacterium | reverse complement strand
AGCACGTTTTTAATCGTCTCGCCAGTCATATTCGTGAGTGTCGTCCACGGATACGTAATCGCGGTTTGATCCATCAAATGCTCACGCGTAATCGTTTGACCAGACAAAAGCGAGGTGCCCCAGCGGAAGCCTGGTGAAAACGCAATCTCAGCGCCGCGCACATCCATCAATGCATTCAAAATCAATTGATCGAACGTGCCATTGAAGTTACTGCGGCGATAGAGCAAGCCGTCCGTCACAGCCAATGGCTCTGTAAGCCTTGCTAGATAAGGTCTGCGGAGCTTCTCAATCAGCGCAGCCATCTGTTTATCGGCAGGCAAGAAATTGGCAAAAATGGGCAGCAACTTGTAGTGAACGGCAACGACTTTTTTGTCTCGCACATCAAGATCAAGCACGCCTAAAAATTTGCCGTTGCTGCCAGCGTTCGTCACTAACGTTTGACCGCCAGCATTTTTGACCGTCGTCGGCACAGGTACGCCATCGTGTGTATGACCGCCCAAAATGGCGTCGATGCCCGTCACACGGGTTGCCAATTTCAAATCCACATCCATACCGTTATGGCTAAGTAACACGACAGCCTGTGCGCCCTTGGCGCGTGCTTCATTGACTTGTTTTTGCAGCTCTTGGTCTTGGATACCGAATGTCCAGTTGGGCACTTGCCAGCTAGGGTTGGCAATCGGTGTGTACGGGAAGGCCTGTCCAATAATGGCAAACGTCACCCCGTTCATTTCTTTCATGACGTAAGGCTTAAACACAGGGTCATCAAAATCTTTCGTCTTGACGTTTTGGGCAATGAAATCAATACCTTTGAATCCACTGCTAGCGCTCGGCGCAAAATCTTTTTCTATGATTTCTAGCATGCGCTTCTCGCCGTAGGTGAACTCCCAGTGCGCCGTCATGACATCCACGCCTAAGAGCTTGGCCGCTTCCACCATGTCTTGCGCATTTGTCCAAAGCGATGTCGCGCTGCCCTGCCATGTATCGCCACCATCTAGCAGCAGAGCACCATTGCGAGACGCTTTCAGTTGCTTGACCAAGGTAGCCATATGCGCAAAACCGCCAACTTTGCCGTACTGCCGCGCCGAACGCTCGAAGTCTAAATATGTGTGTGCGTACGCTTGGCTACTGCCTGCGGCCAGTCCTGCATATTTCAGTAAATGCTCGCCCACCAAATGCGGCACGCGGCCATTCATGCCTGCAATACCCATGTTGATATTGGGTTCGCGAAAGTAACTCGGAATCAGCTGTGCATGGCAATCCGTCATATGCAGCAAATGCACGTTGCCACGCTTGGTTACGTCGTAGAGAAACTTTGCATCTTGCGCAGAGGTTTCCTTGGAAAGAGAAAAACCAGCCACCGCAGCTGCGGTTAAAACCGAGCTGAATTCACGTCTGGAAAGATTCATTTGTTGACTGGCGAGGCAGGGTCTAACAGCAACGCCATCACATCTTTGATTTGAGCAGGCGTCAAGATGCCCGCATCACCAAAGCGCGGCATACCATTGCAAGCATTGAACGCGTGGGTATTCCAAATCCGCGCCCAAGTGTATTTGACAATCGCTTCGGAGTCCTTACTGGCTGGGTCTTTCACGCCGCGAAGCGTACCATACTTGAGCAAACTTGGGCCTTGATTGCCAAAACTAATTTCTGTTGGCGTGAGCTGATGGCAAGCGTAGCAATTGGCACCATTGGCGGATCCAACGACATCACTAAACTGAAGGCCACGTCCATTTTGCGCAATCTTCTCGCCCTCCTTCCAATCGCCTAAATACACGCCATCTGCTGGATAAGGAATACTAGCTAGCACCTTTTTCTCAATGCTGGCTTTCACTTTGGCAGGAAGCGGCTTACCCGACTCCGCTACCGCCGAGCAAGTTGTTTGCAAATCCGTTTGATCAAGTCTGTCCAGCTTGGCGGCGCCGCGCTCACCAAACGAAGCTTTAAGATTGGCGACAATTTCTTTATTAGATGGTGCTTTCGCAACTTGCGAATAGGCTGACAGTCCAATCAGCATAAGGCCTAGCGCTAAGATTGATTTCATGATGTACTCGTCTTTCTGGTCAATTAACGCTTGATCGCGGGCGCGGCCATTTTTCCGTCTTTGGCGTTCACACCCAAAAACGTAATCAAATCGACCGAGGTCGGGCTGAGGTACGTCATCTCAGGAAAACGTTGCTGACGGAAGCAGTCATACATGCGCCACTGCATCGTGCGCAGCGCACCTTGGCTGACGCGGTATGCAGGCCACTGCGCAAACGCCGCTTTGGCGGGCTCTGGCTTTGTCAAATTGGGCAGGTCTTGCAATCGGATGCGCTTCTCGTCTTGGCTGTGGCATGAGGCGCACGAAAAATCATAAGGTCCGCCCTTGAAGAAAAAGATTTTTTTGCCCCGTGCGTAAGAGGCTTTCTCTTCCAGATGCCCTTGCGGAACGCTAATCGGCAGATCACGCGATTCGTCGTACAGATACGCAACCAAATCTTCAATCACGGTGGCGCGTTGCCCCTCGCCAGAAAAGGCCGTCTTCGTTGTGAATTCGTCTGCTTTAAAACCTTGCAAGGTCACCATGCAGTGGACAAGGCGAGATTCAACGTCCATCACACGTTTGGTGTCTGCAAAATAACGCGGCAGCTTGGTGACTGCGCCCTTCACCTTGCCAACGCCAACGCCTAAATCACACTGCTCGAGCGATACATTGCTGGGGCCGCTCGCCGTTTTCCAAAGCGCCTCGCCGCGTGCCGCGTTCAAATCGGCAGGATTGCCGTCTTGCAGTGCAGCGCGGTATTCAGCAATCGCATCTGAAGAAGATTTTTGCGCAATAGCGGGCTGCCAAGCCATGCTGGATAAGCCTCCCAGCAGTGCGGCATAAGCGAAATAAGTTAGTTTTTTCATAGTCATTACGTGAGTGTGTCAGCCCAAATGTTGTTTGCCCAATTCATCGCGTACTGCGCTTCTAACGCTGAAGGGCTGCTGCTCAGGCCGCCTGATCCAGCGATGGTTTTGAATGTTTTCTCTGCTGCCACGTACTCGTGCACACTGGCCACGTGGATCACCTCTTTGTCATTCACAAAGCTGTAGCAAGTATTCGTCAGCATGGGTGCGCTATTGACTTCCCAACCAGCCAGCTGCGCCACAATTGCCGCCGCCGCGACCTTGGCATGGTTATTCGCCATGTGTCCGCTCTTTGGCATTAAAGGTGCGACTTGAATCGAGTCGCCAATCACGAACACATCTTTAGCAGCTGTGGACTCAAAGGTTTGATAGTTCACACCACACCAGCGGTTGTTTGCCATATTCGCTAAACCAGCATTCACCGCAATCAAACCTGCACGCATAGAAGGCAAAGCGTTGACCACGCTTGCTTTGACATCATCTTGCACTTCAAATTTAATCGTTCCCGTTTTGCCATCCACCGCTGTGGCTTTGTGGTCGCCTCGGTACTCTAGGATGCCTTTGTACTGCTCTGCCCATACTTTTTTAAACAATGCGCCTTTGGAGATCACATCAGGATTACCGTCCAAAATCAGCACTTTAGATTTGGGCTTAAATTGCTTGAAGTAGTTAGCCACCACCGAAGCTCGCTCATAGGGACCTGGTGGGCAACGGAATGGCGCAACCGGAATGGTGATAGCAAACGTGCCCCCGTCAGGCATGGCCTCGAGCTGCTTGCGAAGTGCAACTGTCTCAGCCCCAGCCTTCCAAGCGTGGACGATTTGCCCCGCGCCATGCGCAGCTTGGTAGCCTTCAATCGAGCCAAACATCATGTCGATGCCAGGAGAAACAACCAGCTTGTCGTAACTAATCACGCCGCCGCCAGCAAGCGTGACTGTTTTCTTAGCTGAATCAATGTTTTGTGCCATGTCGCGCACCACAGTGATACCGTGTGTTTTGCTGAGAGCCGCGTATGAAGTCGTAATCTCACCAATCTGCTTGTTACCCGCAACGACCAAGTTGGAGAGCGGGCATGAAACAAACGCTTCATTTGGCTCGATCAGCACGACACTGATTTTGTTATCGGACAGTAGGCGAATATACTTGGCCGCCGTAGCGCCTCCATAGCCACCGCCAATGACGACGACTTGCGCTTTAGATGGCAAGGAAGCTGTCGTTGCGCATGCCCCAAGACCAAGCAAGGACAAGGCTGCGGACGATTGCAGAAAGGAGCGGCGATTTGAAGTGTGATTCATCGTTCGATGCTCCTTATTTTTTCTGCGCAGCAAAGTAAGCTGCCATTTGGTCAATCTGCGCGTCGCTAAAGCCTTTAGCTAGCTGATGCATCACCGTTGCTGGTCGTGCGCCAGATTTGAACGCCTTCATTTGAGAAGCGATGTAATCGGCTGGCATTCCCGCCAATCCAACCACGGGCGAGCCGCTCACCGACTTGCCATTCGTACCGTGGCAATTAGCGCAAGTAGCAGCCAAACTTTTGGTGTAGAGCGCCTCTTTCGAATTCGTTGATTCCTGCGCATGTGCTAACAAACAGCCTGCTAGGCCATACCCAATAAGGCCTATAGCAGTGATGATTTTCTTGATACGCATGGTCGATTCCTTAAAAATTAAGCTATGGCAGCTTTGTCGGTGCGCTTGTCGCCCTTGTTGTCAATCCAAGTCACGGCAATTTCATCACCCGATTTACCGCCTTTAAAGCTGAACTGTACAAACGGATTTTTAGAAATGGAATGTCCCCATTGGGCATTCATTACTGTGCGCCCGTTATGTGTCGCACTCACAGTTTGAATCCCCCATGCAGGCACGGTTTTACCAGCAGCGTCTTTGCGTTGGCCACTCTCCATCTCGTGGCTAATTAAGACGCGAACGGTTGTTTTGTCGCCGAGCACCGCGGCTCGAATTCTCATTGGATCTGACATTTTTGTTTCCTTTAATTCTTAATACTAGGGATTAACCGCCGCAGCCACCAAGAGTGACTTTGACCTCTTTGACTGCATAGAAAAACTTGTCGCCCACTTTGGCAAGCGCATACACGTTGGACGTTTGACCCATCCTTACATTCGTGGAAAAACTCGCATCCGATCCTGCAATCACATCAAATGCACATGAGAGCAAAGCTGGATTTTTTTCTACCAAGAGTGCAATCATGGAGGTGCCCGCCAATTTACTTTCAACACCCATGCGAACCACATTACCGTTTTCGGCAATCTCAGGAGCAGACAGCATCACATCGGAACTTGCCGTGGCTGCCGATACGCTGCCTAAAGATTTAACGACATCAGCCAAGCTCTTGGCCTCAAATGCGCCCTTATTCCAGCCCGGCGCATTTTGCGCCAAGCTAGGCGTGGCAATCAGTCCCGCTGATGCGGCCAAGGCCATAACAGCCGAACCATGATTGATAAATTCTCTACGTTGCAAATTTTGCATCTTAAAAACTCCTAATAAAATTAATCCAAACTACCCTGAGATAGCCACTTCGCTATTTTCGCCGAATCCACCTCACTTATTGGACTAGGCGGCATAGGGATAGACCCCCATACGCCTGCTCCGCCTGATTTTATTTTGCCAGACAAGTAACTCGCTGCATCAGAGCGCGCAGCATACTTTTTGGCAATATCCTTAAATGAAGGCCCTAGCACTTTAGTAGCAACAGCATGGCAAGCCGTGCAAGCATTCTTTTGCAACATGGGCATGATTTCTGCTGTTTTAATACCGCTAGGAGCCAATACTGGCTTGGCCTGCAGAGCTGTTTCTACAATCGGCTTGCTGGTATCCAGCCCAACCACCGATCCCCAGGTGCGGTTTTGCTCAGCCAAATTCCCATGAGCATTCATAGCGTAGGCAGGAATACTGCTTGTCAATTTGGGATCAGCAGCACAGTTTTTCATACAGCCTGATCCCTGGGTGTCAGGCTTAGCCCTCAAGCCATCCACACCATTCAGCTCCTTACCTGGCCACATGGTGTGCTTGGTGGTCATCCCATTGCGATTAGGCAAACGCTTTTGCACCTCAGCGATATTCTTATTGGACAGTACAAAGTCATCGGGAACCACTTCTGCCAAATTCATCAAAAATGCCGTCACGGCATAGACCTCGTCTGCCGTGAGCGACTTGGGTGCTGTCCAGGGCATGGCACGGTTGATGTAGTCCCATAGCGTTGACAACGTCGGCAACTTCATCGTCATCGTCCGAGCGGGCGCATCGTTCCCTAACTGCAAGGTCGCTACATGGCCACGCTCCACATCTTGCTTATTGGTGTAACCAATCAATTGAAAGAAGACGCTATTGCTCTCACCAAATGTACCGTGGCACGATACACACTGTGCTTCCCAAATTTTTTCGCCCTGCGATACCGTGCCTGCACCTTTAGGCAAGCCTTTGAAATCGGGACGTACATCTATATCCCAGGCCTTCACCTCGTTTGCAGTTGCTGTGCGGCCAATATTTTGCGCATGCGTGCTCAATGCGCCAAGCACTAAGAATGCAGAAATCAAAAATTTAGAGTTGAACATTTTTGACCTCGCCGCTTTGCTCAATCAACCAAGTTTGAATCGAGTTGTTGTGATAAATGCTCCGCGAGCCGCGCACTGCGCGATTTTCGGTATAGGTGGGCTGGATGTGCCCCGTTTCATCGACCGCGCGACTCATTAAGAGCATCGGTGCTTCCCCCGTCCAATTAAACGGTAGTTGAAAACGCGTGAGGCATTTCGACTGAATAGGCGTTTGCAGCCGCGCGTCGCGCCAATTACGTCCGCCGTCAATTGAAACATCGACGCGTTTAATTTTTCCACGCCCGCTCCAAGCCACGCCGGTAATGTTGTGCTGCCCTTTCACCAAAATCTTTTGGCCGCCGCTAGGGCTCGTAATCACGGACTTCACCTCTTGAATACTGGTGTACTGCCGATGCTGCCCGTCCTTCATCAAGTCGGCGTACCCAATCACTTCATCCTTTGTGGCGTAAGGCATATCACCCAGCTCGATGCGGCGCAGATATTTAACTGAACTGACACCTTGAACACCTGGCACCAACAGCCGCAGCGGATAACCGTTTTCAGGGCGCAACATCTCGCCGTTTTGCCCGTACACGACGAGTACTTCGTCGCTTTGAATCAAACTGATCGGAATCGTGCGGGTCATCGACGAGCCGTCCGCACCTTCGGCCAAGACAAACTTACCCAGCTTCCAATTTGCGCCGCACATCTCTAAAAGCAAGCGCAGCGGCACACCCGTAAACTCGCTGCAAGAGAGCATCCCATGTGTGTACTGCACCGTCGGGACAGCTACGTTACCCCACTCCATCCCACTGTTAGCGCCGCACTCAATAAAGTGAGTCCGCGTGATTGACGGCAGGCGCATCAAATCATCCACCGTAAACACCATGGGGCGTTTCAGCATACGCTCGTCCGAGCCATTGAGCATCAAGCGATGCTTGCTTGGGTCAATATCCCACCAGCCTTGGTGATGCCGCTCAAAATGCAAGCCGCTAGGTGTGATGATGCCGAACAAGCTTTGCAGCGGACAAAAACTAACACTAGCCTGCGGTACTTGAGTGAGGCCAGGGCTTTCGCGTCTGATGATGTTTTTTTCAAAAACACTGGGGGCACCATAGGCAGGCGACGCAACGCCCTGCCCTAAGCCTTTGGTGTGCGCGGGCAACTCCATGATGTTCGGGTCATCTTTTGGCTGCGCCCTAGCCGCTTGAGTCAAACCTGCGACCGCAGCGCCGAAGGCGCCAGCCAGTAAACCACGCCTACCTGCACGCACTGCAACGATATCTGATTGCGATAAAAACCCCTCAGGGGCTCTTCGGATGGCTGCGGTCATTATGCAAACTGCCTCGTCAGCAGCCGATCTGATGCCTGCACGGATTGAGGATCTTCGAGCTCAATCGCGACTTGCGTGACTACCGAGCGGCAAAGGGCTACCGCTTTTTCGCTTTGCACGTTGTAGATGACTTGTGTGCCTTCCTTGCGTTTGCCAATCACGCCGTGACGATACAAGATAGCCAAGTGCTGCGACAAATTAGGCTGCGTTGTCTCGACACGCTCCAAAATTTGTGACACCGAGAGCTCGCCATCGCATAACGCGCCCAAAATTTGTAGGCGAATCGGCGTCGATAAAACGCTAAAGAGCTCGGCTGCAACTTCAAAAACGCGTGCAGCATTTTGTTGATCTTCTGCGCTAGGAGAGGTGGTGTTGGCAGTCATGGGGTGTTTACTACATCAAGATATAAGGAATTACTAATATTATGTAGCCTTGATAATAAAACTCAGCTAGGACTTACCCTAGGAGCCTAAAGGAAACATCACTATGGCAACAAAAAATACATTGGACTGGTCACGCAAGCTACGTGAAAACATGGTGCTCTATGCAGAAAGTATTGGCAACTTAATGGTCGACGGTTTCCATTACCTTGCGTTATTTGCCATTGGAGGTGCAATTGCTTGGTCCGCATTACACACCTTTTTAGCTATAGGCACAAAAGGCTCTGCGGGCATAGATGACATCTTGCTATTGTTTATTTATTTAGAGCTTGGCGCCATGGTTGGTATTTATTTCAAGACGAACCACATGCCAGTGCGATTTTTGTTGTATGTGGCGATGACTGCGCTTACGCACCAGATGATTTCTGTCGTGAAAGAGCATCAAAATATCAGCTTGGATGTGCTACTCATTGCAGGGGCGATGCTTATCTTGGCTATCGCTATTTTGGTCATTCGCTTTGGGTCTGCCAAATTTCCTGTTGTGCGTGGTAGTACGGAGTCACTAGGATGAGTCTACAAACGTGTGGTGACGGCGATCAACCAGTCAGGCATAAGATTAACCAAAAAGCCTTCTAGCTTTTTATCGTAGCCCGTCAAGATAGCCAGCCCAAGCAGCAGCATCAAAACTCCAACGGATTTTTTGATGCTCGCTGAATGGGTCAGCATCCGATCGCGAAACCGTAAAAACTTAGCCTTGGATAAATAAGCCACTGCCACCAGCGGCACAGCTGCGCCTATACCAAAAAATCCCAAAATCAACGTGCCGCGCCAAGCACCGCCTGATTCAGCAACCAAAGTGAGCGCGCCACCCAGCAAGGGCCCCGAGCATGGACTCCAAGCCATGCCCAGCAATGCCCCCGTAAAAAAGGGAGCCCAAAGTGATTTGCCCGCTTGAGGTGCGTGAGCATGCGCTTTGTTGGCTAGTGGCGACAAGAGCAAAACAAAGCGATCGTTCAGCGCAGGTATCAGTTGCACAGCGCCAAAAATGACCAAGAGCAAACCACCTATCAATCGAAGCCGATCTGCATCCAAGCCAATCGATTCACCAATTAACGCTACGAATAAGCCCAAAAGCGCATAGCTAAGCGCTAAGCCTGCACCCATTGCCAACGGCGCAAATTTGGATTGCGCCATTGCGCCAGCCACTACCAGCGGCAGCAGCGGCAAAACGCATGGGTTGAGTGTGGTCAAACTACCAGCGGCTAAAGCCAGTAGCAAGTCAGTCAGCATGTGAGGACGTAAGCGTTAAAGTGATTTAGCGAGGACCTGCTTCAATCCATCCGCGCTGGTATCGGCCACGCTGCGAGCAGTTTCTTTGGCGCCTTTGTACACAATCACGGTTGACTGGCCTCGCACTTTGAGTGCCTTCTTCAAATCAGTCTCGCCGTCGTAGTCGACGTTATAAATCGTCACGTTTTTAAGTGCAGTATCTGCCTTTAGTTGCTCAAAAACTTTCGCTTGCGCCCTGCAAGTTGGACACCAATCGGCATGAAACGCTAAGGCATATGACTTGCCAGCGGCTTCTGCTTTTTTGATGGCTGCGGGGCTGTAGTCGTCAATCGTCAGTGCTTGGGCTGCAACTGATAACAGCCCCATCGCTGCGATGAAAAACGTTTGAATAAATGTTCGAGTTCGCATGATGATGCTCCTTGTTAAAAATATGTTCTGTTGATTCGTCGTACAAACCACCGAGCTTCTTACAGTCCGCACAAAACTGTAGCAAAGCCTTAATTTTGCCGCCAAGGTAAGCCGCGATAACGCCAACCGCCCTTTTGTCCGCGGTGTGCCTCGCCGTCAGGATCGCCCTCAAAGCCCTCGAGGATGTTGTAGGCCGTATAGCCCAAACTTTGCGCCTGCTTGGCAGCCGCAATAGAGCGAACACCCGAACGACACAGCAGCATCACCGACGCGCCCGCTGGCACGCTAGCTTTTAGCTCGGCATCAAAGTTAGGATTCATCGCCATGCCCGGCCATATTTTCCACTCAATACCCGCTACATCGGGCACAAAGCCAACCCAAGCGCGTTCAGCGTGACTGCGGATATCGACTAAGGTTGCTTTGCCGCTCAGCATCCACTGATGCGCCAGTTCAGCCGAGATGTCGCCAGCGTAGTCGGCTGCGGGTTGAATCGTATCAATCATCGTATCGTTGGCTCCAGCGTCGTGATGTAGTCCCAAGATCATATTAGCTGGGACGGCTTGATCGATTAAGCGAGGCTTAGGCAAATGAAGTGCGTTCATGAGCGCTACAAACGCGTCTTTACTACGGCGCTCACCATGCTCATCTGTAAGCCTTGGGTTGTGCTCTTTCTCAAAGCCAATGCTAGAGTGGGTTTGACCCTTGTAATCGTGTGCAGGCCACACAGTTGTGTGATCAGGTAGTTTGAACAATATGAGGGTAATACTGTCGTAAAGCGCTTCTGCACTGCCCGATTGAAAGTCGGTTCGACCACAACCGCCAATCAATAGCGTATCACCTGTAAATACGTGGTCGCGCCAGACAAACGACATGCTCCCAGCGGTGTGGCCTGATGTGTGCAATGCTTCAATTTTTTCATTGCCAAAAGTAAGCGCATCGCCATCTTTTAATTGGATGGCCGCAGGCGTTACATTACAAAAAATAGGCGTAGCCACCACCGCACCTGTGTGCTCAATCAAAGCACCTGCGCTGGTGACGTGATCCGCGTGTGCATGAGTTTCCATAACAAATTTAAGACGCAGTCCATACTGTTTGAGCACATCCAAATCACGCTCTAACTGCGCATCGACGGGATCAATCATGATCGCCTCACGACTTCCAGCATCAAATAACAAATAGGTATAGGTTGATGACGCGGGGTCAAAAAGTTGAATAGGGATTGCCATGTTTCATATATAAGTTATTACTGATATTATCAGGCTATTTATTGAGGAATAGAAATGATAAATTACCTTGCCTCGCTTGCAGGCGGCCTCATCATTGGCCTAGCAAGCTGGCTCGTTCTTGTAAGCCTTGGCCGAGTCACAGGTATCAGCGGTATTGCCAGCACCGCATTGTTTGAACGGCGACATGCCGGCAGTCATGACGGCACTTGGCGCTGGTTTTTCTTAGGCGGACTCATCGCTGGTGGTGCAGTTTTTGCGGCGTGGCTAAACATTCCCGTGCCCGCACCACGCTCGCCATGGCTCCTGATTGCTGCAGGGCTTTTCGTCGGCTTTGGCACCGTGATCGGCTCAGGCTGCACCAGCGGACACGGCGTATGCGGGCTCGGCAGACGCTCGATGCGCTCGCTCGTTGCGACCTGCGTTTTTATGGCAGCAGGCGCTTTAACGGTTTGGATTGCCAAATGAAGAAAATCGTCGCATTCATTGCAGGCTTGTTGTTTGCGCTTGGACTTGTGGTGTCGGGCATGACCCAACCCGCCAAAGTCATTGGGTTTTTAGACATCACCGGTACATGGGATCCAAGCCTTGCTTTTGTGATGGGTGGAGCTTTGCTTGTCACCCTGATCGCTTTCACCGTTACCCCTCGTCATGGACGACGGCCTTGGTTTGCCGAGAAATTTGAACTCCCCACACGCACAGACATCGACATCAAGCTGGTGGGCGGTGCCGTGTTATTTGGCATCGGATGGGGATTAGCAGGTTATTGCCCAGGCCCTGCATTTGCATCGCTATACGCAGGTGGCATGGACATCGTGATCTTTATGGCTGCGCTCTTGGCAGGCATGTACTTAGCCACTCGCCTTGGCAAGCGCTAAACACGTTAAACTCATGCCGCCATGTCCCTATCTAACATCATCCTTCGCGCCAGCCTTTGCACTGCTTTGCTTGCAGCGGCAAGTGCCCTGCAAGCCGCACCAGATATGCCTTCCAAGGGATCGTCTGTAGCAGCAAACAGCAATACGGGTGACGATTTAGATAAGCTGTTATTAGCGCGTGGCCTCATCGAGAAAGTCCAACAAGTAGGCAATGTGGCTGCCAATCAAGTCAGCAACGTCACGTCGGCTGCTGGCGAAATTGTTGTGAGCGCTATGGGATTCTTAGGTCTGCCCTATAAACGCGGCGGCAATTCATTTGATACAGGTTTTGATTGCAGCGGCTTTGTGAAATCGCTCTATGAGCAAAGTATTGGCAAAGTGTTACCACGCAGCGCTGCAGAGCAAGCTGCGCAGACAACAACGATTGACAAAGGCGATCTGCAACCCGGCGATTTGGTGTTCTTCAACACCATGCGCCGTGCCTTTAGCCATGTAGGCATCTATGTGGGCGAAGGCAAATTCATTCACTCCCCCAAGCCTGGTGCGCAAGTTCGTATCGAAAACATGAATGTTGGGTATTGGGACAAGCGCTACAACGGCGCAAGGCGCGTCGAACAAGACCCCGCTCAAAACTAGCTACTGATTTTCCCTGGAAAGAGCGCGCCAAACGTTTGGCGAAACTGCTGCTTATCACTCCACTTTTGCTTCCAAGCCCGTGCGCCAGCTTGTCCATGGCGCAATCCCAGCATGTGCCGTGCCACTGAATAAGCGCTGGGATACATCAAACCATCCTTACCCTGCTCTTTATGGCACACACGCTGCATATACGCCAGCATCTGCGCCTCGGCCTCGTCGCGTGTCATGGCGTTTGCTTCGCCGCCTAAAAATCGCTCATCCCATTCGCTCATGATCCAAGGGTTGTGATACGCCTCGCGTCCCAGCATCACGCCGTCCACATGCGTCAGATGCGTTTCGATTTCATCATTCGTCTTCACGCCGCCATTTAAAACAATCGTGCAGTCTGGAAAGTCGCGCTTGAGCTGATAGACAAACTCATACCGCAGTGGCGGAATTTCGCGATTCTCTTTTGGACTGAGCCCCTTGAGCCACGCACTACGTGCATGAACTA
>JANPAY010000383.1:0-5236 GCA_031430155.1 Comamonadaceae bacterium | reverse complement strand
GGCATTCTTTACTCTCGCAAGCAGCTATGCGCAAACACCAGCAAACAATAAAACCACGCGCATCATCGTCGCTTTTCCACCTGGCGGACCTGTGGATTTTGTGGCTCGCACCATGAACGAGCAGTTATCTAAAGAACTCGGACACCTCGTCATTGTTGAAAACAAAGCAGGCGCCAATGGCGCGATTGCGGCGGAGTTTGTCTCGCGCTCTGCACCTGATGCATCGGTGTTGTGGCTGACCAGCGTGGGTGCGGTGGCGATCAACCCTGCGCTCTACGAAAAATTGTCTTACGACCCGATGCGGGATCTCACGCCCGTGTCGCTGGTGGTGAATAACGTGGAAATGTTTGTCGTCGCAGCCAACGCGCCCTACAACACAGGCGCTGAGTTTGTCGTTGCTGCCCGCAAAGCCATGCAGGATAAGGCTGCGCCCTTGACGATGGCATCTAGCGGAACAGGCAGCGTGCCGCACTTGGCGATGGAGTTACTCAACGATGCGGCCAAATTGAACCTCGTCCACGTTCCCTACAAAGGCGCAGCGCCTGCGATTACCGATGTGATTGCAGGTCACGTCAATGGTTTCTTTGGCGATATCCCAGGCTTAGTGGGGCACATCAAAGGCGGCAAGCTCAAAGCCATTGGTATTGCAGCGCCCAAGCGTCATCCGCTCTTTCCTGATGTCAAAACTTTCTCTGAGATGGGCGTGGCGGGCGTGGACTCGGACAACTGGTACGCACTCTTCACCGCCAAAGGTGCGAACGCCGCGGATGTCGCCCTTGTCAATAGCGCCGTACGTCGCACGCTAACGAACGAGGCTATCAAAGCTAAATTACTCGCCTCAGGCGCAGAGCCAGCGCCATCGAGTAGCGCCGACCTTAGCAAGCTCTTGGCAAGCGACACTGCCAAATGGACGCGCGTGGTCAAGTCCAAAAACATGAAACCCGATTAATTAGAAATCACCATGCGCATCGCCCCCATCACCCCTGGCACGAAGCCTGAACTCGCCACGCAGGAAGCGCAAATCATGGCCGAGCGTGGCCGTATTTCCGAGCTGTACCAAGTGCTTCTCAACAGCCCGCCGATTGCGCATGGCTGGGAGCAAATGCTCTCTGCGGTTCGCAATAAAAGCAGCTTACCTGCTGACTTGCGCGAGCTGGTGATCGTGCGCGTCGCCGTGCTGAACAAGGCGGACTTTGAATACCAAGCACATGTGCCCATTGCCATGAAGGAAGGGGCGACCCAAAGCATGATTGATGCTGTCACAAATGCAGCCTACCTTGCACCTATGCCGACAGCGGCAGGCTTGTCGGATGCACAGCAAGTTGCGCTTTTGCTCACCGACTCCATGACCCGTGACATTGTTGTGCCTGATAGCCTTTTTGCTGAGGTAAAAAAGCATTTCGATGCGAAAGGTCAAATCGATTTGGTTGCCACGATTGCCGCGTACAACATGGTGTCAAGATTTTTGACAGCCTTTCACATTGGGCACTAGCTAAATCTTCTGCCATGACAAACGCGACTGATTTTTTGCTGTTTCAAATAGATGCATCAAAAGACCAAGCACCTGAGATTGCCAGCGCTTTTTCAAAATTTTGCAGCGACTCACCATTTGGATTGTCCATGCACCGCGCTGCCAGTGCCATGGAGAAATCGCAAATCTATCTCTATGCCAAGCTGCCAAGCCAAATGAAGATTGAGCTAGAGGCATGCCTTGCTTTGCAGGCCTCATTTAGCTTGACTTGCGGGCAGGGTGTTCGTGAATCACCTATTCGTGTATCCCGCTTACAGCTTGCCTTGCGACCTGATGCAGTTTCGCGTAGCGAAATCCCCCAATTTCACTACGTCGTGGAGACGGATACGGATGACAATTGGTTCGAGAAAATTGCGAAATGGTACGACGAAGAGCACATGCTGGGTTTGGCCGCCGTGCAAGGTTGCGTAAGCGCGATGCGGCTTGTGAACTTGGATGCAAAGAACGAAGTGGGCGATAACCGTCCGCGCTCGTTTGCTTGCTACGACTTAACAAGTCCTGATGTGCTGGGCTCGCCGCCGTGGTTGGCGGTTCGGCACACGGCTTGGAGCGATGTCGCACGGCCGCATTTTAAAAATACGCTGAGGACGATGATGGAGATAATTCACGCATGATTAATAAAATTTCACCTTCAGTGCTTGACGCCCTGCAAGGCATACAGGACGGGGCTTCCATCATGATTGGTGGCTTTGGCACGGCAGGTATTCCGAACGAACTCATAGATGGCCTCATCGCACACGGCGCAAAGGATCTCACCATCATCAACAACAACGCGGGTAATGGCGACACGGGGTTGGCGGCGCTGCTAGCGACGGAGCGCGTGCGCAAAATCGTGTGCAGCTTTCCACGTCAAGTCGATAGCCACCATTTCGATCGCTTGTACCGCGCTGGAAAATTGGAGCTAGAGCTGGTGCCGCAAGGCACGCTATCGGAGCGCATTCGCGCAGCGGGCGCAGGCATTGGCGCTTTCTTTGTGCAAACGGCTTACGGCACGGAGCTAGCCAAAAATCCTGATGGTTCAGCCAAAGAAACGCGGCTGCTGGACGGCAAGCACTATGTGCTGGAAGCCCCGCTTCATGCGGACTTCGCGCTGATTAAGGCGGAGGCAGGTGACCGCTGGGGCAACCTCGTATATCGCAAAACGGCACGCTGCTTTGGCCCTGTGATGGCGATGGCGGCAAAAGTCACGATTGCCACGGTGCATGAGGTTGTGGAGCTGGGCGCATTCGACCCCGAGACCGTCGTGACTCCTGGAGTGTTTGTATCGAAGATTGTGAAAGTGGAACGCACCATCACGCAGGCAGGAGGATTCAAAGCATGAGCGATACATCTAAATACATCAAACGTACCAAAGACCAAATCGCAGCGTTGATTGCGAAAGACATTCCCGATGGTTCGGTGGTTAATCTTGGCATTGGTATGCCAACCTTGGTGGCAAACCATATTCCTGCTGATCGCGAAGTCTTGCTGCACAGTGAAAACGGCATCCTCGGCATGGGCCCTGCGCCTGCCAAAGAGGATGAAGATTTCGATCTCATCAATGCAGGCAAGCAACCCGTGACCTTGCTCAAAGGCGGTTCGTACTTCCATCACAACGATGCATTTGCCATGATGCGCGGTGGACATTTGGATATTTGCGTACTGGGTGCGTTTCAAGTCAGCAGCACAGGCGACCTTGCCAACTGGAGCACAGGCGGAACTATTGAAAATGGGGGCGCAATCCCAGCGGTGGGCGGCGCGATGGATTTAGCCGTGGGTGCCAAGCAAGCATGGGTGATGATGGATTTGCTGACGAAGCAGGGCGAGTCGAAACTGGTGAAGCAATGCAGCTATCCGCTGACAGGCATTGGCTGCATCAAACGGGTGTACACCGACTTAGCGACGTTTGATGTCACGCCGAGTGGCTTTGCCGTGCGCGATACCGTGGAAGGCTTATCCCACAAGGCCTTGGAAGCCTTGGTGGGTCTTTCGCTTCGCACGGCCTCCTAATTAACGCAGCACCGCGCTCACCTTAGCCGCTTCAATGAGCGAGGCAGCATCGACAGGCAGTAAAAATCCTGCATCGATAGCGCGGACAGTCGCCTTGGTCACTGCAGCCACATAGCCGTCGTGCGAGCTGTAGCGCTCTTCCAATGAGAGACGTGGATCGTTGGCTGCCTTACGCTCGGCTGCTGTTTTCGCAAATGGAATCATGCCGCCTGCGTAGTCGCAAATCTGATCTTGATGGAACGGCCTAGCACCGCCAGCCGTGACGTTCCAGCCAAGGTAGGTGCCTAGCGGCGCATCCAGCAGAACCACGGGAACGCCGCCGAGTTCATTGCCATCGGCATCAACTTTTGGAGCCAACATCTTGAGCACTTGCTTAATTTTTGGTGGCACGTTTGAGACTTTTCCAGAGCCATCCGCGTAATTAAATTTAGCACCTAAATCGTAGTCCAACACAGGCATGATGAAGTCAGCTTCTGGAATGGTAGGACGCAGCATCGGCAGTGTTGGAAAACCAATCCCCTCTTTGGAGGCCACAGCCAGCAGGCCTTCCCGAAGGGTCGGGTAGCGACTCGCGGGTGGGGACGTTCCCGCCATCACCCAATTGCGAAAATGAACTCGGATCGCGTTGATGGTCTGCGTGTGTGGCACAGGATTGGCTGGCAGTACACCTTGTCCGAAATTATTGCCTGGGCACATGACCCCCGTTTTAGGCAAGCCCACGCCTGGCAAACTGCTATCAAAACCACCCGCACCGCCGTTATGGTTGGAGCTGGCAATGTAGTAGCGGCGTACGCTATCTGGAAGCGGTAAGTCGGCTTTTGCGTCCGTACCCACCCACTCTGGCGTCAGCTTAAGTGCCCAGACCTCAGCAGAGCCAAAGTGCTCGATGATTTTGGGGCAGGTTTTGGTCGCTGTACAGCGATCTAAGATGCCTGCGGCTTTGCCCGTCGGATCGCGCACGGGGTCATGCGCAGGCAACCACCACTGCGGACCTTCGCTGCCCAGTTGATAAAGTTCCAGCACGCCATCAGGCTGTGCAAAGCGCGTATTGAGGGAAATCCGCCGTCCTGCAATGATGGGCCACATGCCATCGTGTACCGCTTTGCCGTTTTCGGCTTGGTTAAAGCCAAGGTGTAACCAGCCGCGCAAGAAGTTCCCCGACTGCGACACGCCGCGTCCAATGCTGTATTTGACGGAGTCAGACAGCGGATTGGCGGTGCCTTGCTCGTCAGCCTTCGCCGTTTTAAAGAACTCACCCACATCGCGCCATGCGGCAAAACCCATGCCGAGCACATACGCACCACTGGCGGTGTAGCTGACTTGATAGAGCAGCTTGGCATCAAAGCCATTTTTTAAGCAAATCTGCGAGGCATCGGGTGTGCCAGGAAATGGATTTTTAGCATCGCATTTTGCCCATGCCCAATCACCAGAGGCAATCGCTTTTTCACCGATCACTTTGCCGCGTGTCGTCTCAGATTCACGCGACGTCAATCGCGATTTTTTTGTATCCAAACTCACGGGCTGGTACGGCACAGGATTGCTTTGTATCCACAGTTCTTGCGAGTCAATGCCCGAGCGATTCACAATGCGCCCCATGACACGGCCAATTACAGGTTTGCCGCTTCTGTCTTTAGCAATCGGCAATTGCAAAAATTGCCGTCCAGCCGCGCTAGCCGTGCTTCGCACTGCCGTCCAGCCGCTGTTGTCGCCCTGCCA
>JANPAY010000382.1:0-2037 GCA_031430155.1 Comamonadaceae bacterium | reverse complement strand
GGTGTCGTTCACGATGTAGCCCGAGTCGTCCAAGAGTCCGTCTTGTCCGTGCGAGGTGTAGGGGTCAAGCGCCACATCCGTCATGATGCCAAGTGTTGGGAACTCTTTTTTAAGTGCTGCCACCACACGCGGCACCAGTCCGTTTGGATTCCAAGCTTCATCGCCCGTTGGATTCTTGAGCGACCCATCAATCACAGGAAAGAGCGCCATCACGGGGACGCCTAAGCGCACGCAATCCTCGGCCACAGGGAGCAGTAAATCTAGCGAGAGTCGCTCCACACCGGGCATCGAGCCAACCGCTTGCCGCTGATTCTGGCCATCCAGCACAAAGACGGGATAAATCAAGTCGTGGGCGGTGAGCGTGTTCTCGCGCATCATGCTGCGACTAAACGCATCACGCCGCATACGACGTGGACGACTGGCGGGAAAGGCTGGCAGGGGTGTGGTGTAAGTCATGGCATGATTGTGCCAAACAAATAACAAAGGATAAGAGGACGTTATGACCATCTTCACCAAAATCATTCTTTTTACCGATACCGATGGACGTGCTCGCTTTAAAGATGAAGCCATCCCACTTAGCGAAGGCACCCCTGCCGCGATGCTGTCCGAACTTTTTGCTAGCGGTGGTTATCAACTACGTCATAGTCCAGTGGGCTTTCGCAGTCAATTCCACTGTACAGGTGCGGCAGCGCAGTGGGTATTCATTCTGCAAGGCTGCATGGGTATTGGCTTGCAGGACGGAACACTTCGCGAATTTAAAGCGGGCGAGCATTTTTATTCTGCCGATCACTTGCCTGCTGGCGCTACGTTTGATGCGGCGCTGCATGGCCACTGGAGCTGCCAAATAGGGGAAGACCCTCTGGTGACCTTATTTGTGCGTGGCACATAATTTGCATACACTTTTTACCTCTTACTTTTTGGAATCACGATGAACTTCACAAGACGCTTACTGGTTACCTTGTCTGCTTCTCTCTTGGCTTGCAACATGGCTGCCGCGCAAACGGCGCTAGACGATGTGATGAAAGCCAAAAAAATCAATATCGCCGTGTTGACCGACTTCCCGCCTTATGGCTTTGTCGGCGCAGATTTGAAGTCGCAAGGCCTTGATATCGACATGGCCAACTACATCGGCGCTAAGCTGGGTGTAGCGGTGGAGTTAGTGCCCACCACCAGTGCCAACCGCATTCCCTATTTGCAAACACGCAAAGCCGACATTGTGATTGCAACGCTGGGCAAAAACCCCGAGCGTGAACGTGTGATTGATTTCACATCGGCTTATTCGCCCTTCTTTCAAGCGGTGTTTGCGGCTAAGAGCCTCTCCATCAAATCATTTGCTGATTTGACGGGTAAATCTGTGGGCGTGACACGCGGCGCCATGGAAGACCAAGAGCTGGGCAAAGTGGCACCCGCAGGCGTGGACGTGAAGCGCTTTGAAGACAACGCAGGCACGATTTCCGCGTTTACGTCGGGTCAAGTGCAGCTGATTGCAACGGGCGCGTCGGTGGCGGGCAACATCATGGTGAAGAGCCCGCAATTGAACACCGAGTACAAGCTGCTTTTAAAAGACAGCCCCAACTTTATTGGCGTTGCTAAGGGCGAAGACAAGCTGCGTCTCAAAGTCAACGAAATTTTGGCTTCGGCTAAAAAGAGCGGCGATCTCGACAAAATGGCGGTGAAGTGGTTGGGCAGACCCGCAGGGGATCTTCCGCAATAAGCTGCTGGCGATTTGTTGATCTAAATTTTGCTCATTCAACTCGACTTCCTCGCCGTTCTTAGCGAATGGCCTTTGCTGGTCAAAGGCATTGCTTGGACGATTGGGCTGACTCTTGTGGCGGCCATACTGGGCGTGGCTTTGGGAGTGGTTTGCGCATGGACTCGGGTGCATGGCACACGCCCGTTTAAAGCGGTGGTCGGCGCGTATGTCGAGCTGATCCGCAACACGCCCTTTATCGTCCAACTCTTTTTTATCTTTTTTGGTTTGCCTGCGGCTGGCATTCGGCTCTCACCCGAAGTCGCTTCCATCATCGCCATGGTGAT
>JANPAY010000381.1:0-1921 GCA_031430155.1 Comamonadaceae bacterium | reverse complement strand
GATGTTGCTCGTGCCAAGACTATTCTTGCGCAAAAACAAGCTGCTAAATAATTAAGGAATACGCAAAATGACAGAAAAAACATCTCTCACGCGCACCTTGATCGGCAAGGTTGTTAGCGACAAACGAACTAAGACAGTGACTGTGCTAGTTGAGCGCCGCGTAAAGCATGAGCTTTACGGAAAAATTGTTGGTAAATCCAGCAAATATCATGCGCACGACGAAAACGGCTCCTTCCACATGGGCGATATGGTCGAGATCACAGAATCACGCCCATTGTCCAAAACCAAAAACTGGGTCGTCACTCGACTCGTTGAAAAAGCGGTGTTG
The DNA here is from genome assembly GCA_031430155.1 of Comamonadaceae bacterium. Taxonomy (GTDB): domain Bacteria; phylum Pseudomonadota; class Gammaproteobacteria; order Burkholderiales; family Burkholderiaceae_C; genus JASGCK01. The sequence goes on along the minus strand of JANPAY010000381.1, from coordinate 1,593 downwards.
GTTTAATCGCTAGCGCTACTTTGTGATTTATCACATTAAAAACGGCTCAAGTTTTCTTGAGCCGTTTTGTTTTTACAATCACTAGTTAAACTATATATATTCAATGGAGCATCTCATGATTAAAGTCGGCGACACGCTACCCCAAGCAACGTTAATGGAATTTTCCGAAGTAGAAGGCAATGGCTGTTCCATTGGCCCCAATGCCGTGGATACAGCCAAGGCTACAGCTGGTAAAACCATTGCGCTATTCGCCCTGCCAGGTGCGTTTACGCCTACTTGCTCTGCTAAGCACGTGCCAGGCTATGTTGAGCATTTCAACGAACTCAAAGCCGCTGGTGTAGACGAAATTTGGTGCGTGAGCGTGAACGATGCATTCGTGATGGGTGCTTGGGCGCGTGATCAAAAAACTGAAGGAAAAGTTCGTATGCTCGGTGATGGCAGTGCTGCTTTTACGCAGGCCACAGGGCTCACGCTCGATTTGGGTGCGCGCGGGATGGGTTTGCGTTCCAATCGGTATTCCATGCTAGTGAAAGACGGCAAAGTTGTGAGCTTGAATGTCGAAGGGCCAGGCAAATTTGAAGTCAGTGATGCTGTAACTCTGCTCGCCCAGGCAAAAGCCTAAGCAAGAACGAGTCAAAATGACGACATTCCACTCTTTCCTGACGGCTCGTAAAACTATATGCAATATGGCCTTGACGGCCGTCGCATTGGCTACGCTGCAAGGTTGCGAAACTGTGCAGACGACGCAAGCAGGTGCCGTTGGCATCACGCGCAAACAGCAAATGGGTGTATCCCGAGAGCAAGTTGATCAGCAGTCTGCAGCAGCTTATGCACAGCTTAGGCAAGAGGCGGGGCAAAAGCGAACCTTGAATACGGATTCAGCGCTTCTAGCACGTGTGCAAGGTATCGCCAATCGATTGATCCCGCAGGTAGCGGTTTATCGCCCAGATGCCGTGAGTTGGAAATGGGAAGTCAATGTCTTTCAAAGCGATGAAGTGAATGCTTTTTGTATGGCTGGCGGCAAGATTGCCGTATACACGGGTTTAATTCAACAACTCAAAATTACAGACGATGAGTTGGCCGCTGTGATGGGGCACGAGATTGCGCATGCACTGCGAGAGCATGTGCGCGAGCAACAATCGAGGCAACAAGTTTTAGGTGTCGTGGGGATTGGCGCCGTGATAGGTGGCGCACTCTTGGGTGTGAATGTAGACCCCAATTTGACACAAAACGGACTGCAGGTGGCGTTTGGATTGCCGAACAGCCGAGAAGCAGAAGTTGAGGCCGATGATATTGGATTAGAACTTGCAGCTAGAGCGGGTTACAACCCCAAGGCCGCTATCACGCTTTGGCAAAAGATGGGTGCTTTGGGTGGTGGCCGCCCGCCCGCATTTTTGAGCACGCATCCGTCCCCAGAGTCGCGAGCGGCAGACTTAGCGCGTGTGGGTCAGATTGTTGAGCCGTTGTACCAAACGGCGCTTAAAAATCAACCTAGGCGCTGAACGGCGTAAGCAACACCGAGTGCAATCACGGCAAAAATAACAAGCGCCGTGACGCGCTGGGCGATTGCGTCTTTTGATGCCGGTAGCACAT
>JANPAY010000380.1:0-1989 GCA_031430155.1 Comamonadaceae bacterium | reverse complement strand
CTTTGGACCCTGTGCGCTCGACCAACTTTGACCTGTCGGCCGAGTGGTACTCGTATCATCTTTTACTTCCACCGCAATCACGCCACAACCATTATTGACTATATGACCATCCAAATCAGGCGTATTGCCCAACATCATTTCGCGCGTTTGAGTAGGCGTAGGCACTGTTGCGAAGCAATCTGCTACAATATCATCGGGAAAATCTACTGTAAAATCGCTTTTGCCCGTTATTTTAATGAGTTGCGTACAGGAATCTTTTTTACCTGTAAAATCTGAAATCACCCATTTGCGGGTAATGGTTCCAAGTCCGCAATTGTCTATATTTTTATAAAAGGTATAAAGCGTATCTTTAATTCTACAATTATCCCACAACGCAGGCTCACCATATTGAGTCAAATCATTCAAATCAAGGTCACTACACACGATTGTTTTGGGCGCAGGTGCGATACAAGTCGGCTTGAGTTTATCGTCAACATACACGTTAACCATGCAATCATTATAATTTCCAACTTGATCCCAAACGCGCATCGTGACCATAATGGTGCTGCCTGCGTCGCAGCAATAAAAATCAACGAAAGGTTTAAAAAGCGTATCTGCCGGATTCTGGCAGCTATTATTTCTCCTCACTTCCACTCGGTCAATACCGCAATTATCGGCACTGCCACTGTTGAAAGTGTTGGCTTGAATTCTGACTGAACCATCCGTACCAAGCGATGCTGTGGTGTTGGATGTACAAACCGCTTGTGGTTTTATATTGTCTCTGACAATGATTCGGAATGTCTTTTTTGCAATCGCATATCCACACTCATCTTTTGCTTCTAATGTAATAAAATACTCTCCGATTTCAAGGAAAATGCCTTCAAAAAGAGCTGTTGTTATTTGATTTTGAGCATTAAATTGAGGATAACCGTTTAAAATTTTCATCCTCGAATCTGATGCGGTAAACACCACTTGACTCATCGTACAACTCCAATCATCGCCTTTCAGCAATATGCGGACTCTGCCGCCGCAGGTATTGGGCAAGCCCAAAGGGTAAATATCCGTAATCGTACCATTTGACGCACCACCGTTTTGAATATAATAACCGTCGAAAATAGCGGTCGTATCCATGGGTGCGAGGTCATTTTTGACGACATAATATTGCGTAAATTGCGCTGATACTGAGGGGGGTGTCTTGTCCATCACCGTTATTACTTGGGAGCAATTTTTTAGACGGTCATCTTCCAAAGTAGCAGGATTATCCACCGCGCACCAATCAAAAATTGTCCAAGCCCTCACTATTTTATAGCTGCTCGCGCAAAGGCGAAAAGTATCATCTTTAAATTTTAAATCCATTTGACACGACGACTGATTCACTGGATAACGGTCATTCACCGTATTAAAATCGCCGTCTATATCCAATAAAGGGAAGCCTGTTACTGAGGGGTCGAGCTTGCCCGTTACGTTTTTACATTCATATTCCACATCGGGTGGGCAAACCACATATTGAATTTTACCCTTTTTAATAAAAATCACTTGTTGACACGTCGCTGTATTACCCCATTTATCAGCCGCTATAAAAGTGCGGACGATTATTTTTACAATATCGCCTGTCATGGGTAAGGCATGTCCCGTAGGTACGCCTGAAGGCAATGCTGTATAAGGCTGTGTACAAGGTGTCTCAAAAATTTGGTCAGAGTACGTGAAAGTCGTCGGACTGCAATCCGTCAATCTCGGCGTTCCGGAATCTTGCGGAAGCGGCGTTGCTGCGGCACCGACTTGGGCACAACCGAGTGTTGCATCGCTCGGGCATTGAATAATAGGTGCAGCTTTGTCTTCAAATTTGACATTGCCCGAGCAAGAGTTGCCTGAGCAGGGTTCGATGACTTTGTAAATAAAGGTTTTACTAATAAACTCATAATTTACGCCATTTTTACCGACACCATCCACTTCCACAGAGCCAATGCCTTCTTCCAAAACGAGCGTACCTGCTAAGAGCTGAATTTTCAT
>JANPAY010000379.1:0-2579 GCA_031430155.1 Comamonadaceae bacterium | reverse complement strand
GGCGCGGGATGCTAGATCTTTGAGGAATGCGACAACTTTTTCCGATGAGCTGGCCATTTTGGTTGCTAATGACACTTCGGCGTGATGCTTGAAGCCCAGCAATAGGGCTTGCTCGTGCTTCAAAGCCAAAAGGTCCGTGATGATGGCGCTGTTATCCCGTAGCAGTGCGTCCGCGCCTTCCGATATATCGCTAGCCCTCGTGGCATAAGCCTTGTAGAGCCTTTCTCGAAGTGCGGAGTTGGTCGCAAACTGCATCACAGGCATGTAGCATGGTGCTTTTAGCGTCAGAACGTAGCCGCTTTGCAGGCCTTGCTTGTCAGCTAATACGTCAAATCGCGCTTTAGCTGCAAGCCTTACGTCCTCTGGCACGCCAGCCATCTCTGCCTCGGAAGCCATATACGAAAAGGCTTCCGTGCTATCTAACACGTTTTCACTGAATTTTTGCGAGAGTGCGCTGAGGCGTTCGTCTATTTCGGCATAGCGCTCTTTGGCCGTGCCAATTAAATCCGCGCCGCCCAGTTGAAAGCTGCGCAGGGCGTTTTTGTGTGCTTGCGTTTGCTCTCTGTTTAAACTCGCAGGATCAATCGCTTTGTACTTGGCGTAGAGCCGCTCGTCAGAGGCTAACGAGGTAAAGAATTGGGTAACTTTGGGCAGCGCTTCGTTGTACGCGGCGCGCAGCTCGGATGTGTCCAGCACGCCGCTTAAGTGGCTGACAGCCCCCCAAGCGACGCCAAAGCGCTCCGTTGCCACATCGAGCGTGATGCTTAAATCTTGCCATGTGGCGGGAGTGGCACTGCTGCAAGCCTTATCCAGTGCGGCTTGTGAGGCGTTTAATAACTCATCAACAGCAGGCGCAATGTGCGCTGGGCGGATCGTCGCAAAGTCTGTAAGCGCGTTGGGCTTTGGACGGGAGAGAAGGGGATTCATTAGCCCAATTGCGATTTCTTGACGCTTTTCTTCTTAGGCTGAATCCGCTTGACTTTGCCGCCAAACGTGAGGCGCTCGTTACCGAGCACACGTAGCGTGCGCACTTCGGGGCGTTGGCCACCTCGTTTGCTGTACTTCATCACCTTCATGTCGCGGGGTCCGGGCATGCGGTCAAGGTTCTCGGCTTTTTCAACCACGGGCTTTTCGCGCCACAAAACTAACAGCTTGCCGATGTGCTGAATTGGGGCAGCATTAAATTCTTCGGAGAGCTCAACCAGCATGGCTTCGCGAGCATTTCTGTCGTCGGAAAAAACACGAACTTTGATGAGCCCGTGGGCGTTCAGCGCCGCGTCCACTTCGTGTTTAACGGCTGCGGTGAGTCCGTCATTCCCGATCATGACGACGGGATTGAGATGGTGTGCATCAGCGCGAAGCTGTTTGCGATCTTGTACGTTTAATTTAATGGCAGTCATACTCCAATTATCGTTGACACGGCAGTTTTGGGAAACCAACGAGAATTGAGGCTATGAAAGTACAAAAACAAAGTGGCAAAAAGGGCAAAAAACTCAACAAGGCCTGGCTGAATGACCACCTGAATGACCCTTACGTCAAGATGGCAACGCGCGATGGCTACCGCGCCCGCGCCGCCTACAAGCTCAAAGAAATGGACGAAACGCTTGGCCTTATCAAGCCTGGCATGACCGTTGTGGATTTGGGGTCAGCGCCCGGCGCTTGGAGTCAATATCTGCGGCGCAAATTGAGCGGCACCGAAGGCGCAAACATGACAGGATCGAACCGCGTGATTGCAGCTGACGCCAAGACGGGTGCGGCTTCGGGTGCGCTGAATGGTCGTATAGTGGCGCTTGATATTTTGCCAATGCCGCCTGTAGAGGATGTGACGTTTCTTTTGGGTGATTTCCGTGAAGAGTCGGTGCTGGCGCAGCTGCACGAAACCTTAGGTGGTGCAGCAAGCTTTAGCAAAGTGGACTGCGTGGTCTCCGATATGGCTCCCAATTTGTCCGGCGTGGAATCAGCCGATGCAGCGCGGATGTGTCACTTAGTCGAAATTGCCGTGGAGTTTGCCAAGTCACACTTAACGCCTGAAGGTGCGCTAGTGGTCAAGGTCTTTCACGGCAGTGGCTATAGTCAATTGGTCAAGCTGTTCAAAGAAACCTTCGAAGTCGTCAAACCCATGAAACCAAAGGCCTCGCGTGATAAATCGGCGGAAAACTTTATCGTCGGAATTCGATTGAAGCCACAATAGATTCGAATTAAATCTTGCCGCGTTGCTTGAGACGACTCAGCGTCTCGGCAGACAAATTCAAATACGCAGCAAGCTCTTTTTTGGGAACACGATCGAACAACTCGGGTTGTTTGCGCAAGAAGCGCTGCACGCGGCCTGTCGCATCTAGCAAATGCAAGGTAATCGTATGCGCCATGATGTCGCTCATTAAGCTCATGACTTGGTATTCGAAGGCGTGTTTCAATTGTGGGTGGCGTTCAATAAAGCTCACCCACTGCTCTAGCGGAAGTTTGGCAACTCGCGCTTTGGTGAGGCACACAATGCTGTAAGGCGTCGGTTTTTTTAAGCACCATGCGGCGTAGCTGGTTTCTACATCGCGTTCAGCCGCAAATCTCAAAATCATCTCTTT
>JANPAY010000378.1:0-17263 GCA_031430155.1 Comamonadaceae bacterium | reverse complement strand
AGCGCTTTCATGATTGCCCTAGTGCTGACTTCGGTCGCTAACGTGCTGATTACTCTAGCCGCTGGCCCGCTCTTAACGGCGTTGGTCTCGCGTATCGTCACTAAGCATCAGCTGCCAAGCCGCACTTACGCGGCGATTGGACTTGCCGCCTTTGGCATTGGCTATATGTTTTGGTCGCAATTTGCCGTTGGTAAGCCTAGCGATATTGCGGGCTGTTTGATTGCGCTCTTGGTGCCTATCTGTGGCTCCATCATGTGGACGAATACTCAAATCCAACAAATGAAACAGATCCAACCAAGCAGTAGCAGTCTTGATTTAGTGCCTAGCGTCTTTCTTGGTGCTATCTTGTCCAGCATCACCATGCTGCCATTTGCCTTGCCACTTCAAGCGACGGCGCATGATGTCGCGTGGCTTGGGTTTTTGGGCTTGTTCCAATTGGCGATTCCTTGCTCGCTTGCCGTCATTTGCGCTCGTGTTTTAAAAGCAGCCGAAGTCTCACTGCTCGCCTTGCTGGAAATTGTGTTTGGTATTACGTGGGCATGGATTTTTATTGGCGAAGTACCCACGCATCAGGTGCTACTAGGAGGCACATTGGTCGTTAGCGCTTTAGTCGGAAATGTTCTATTGGGATTGAAAGATGAGCGAAAGTAAACAGCACGTGGTCACCACACTAGAAATGACAAAAGAGGGGGGAATTGCGCGCCTCACGCTCCATCGCCCCAAAGCCTTGAATGCGCTGTCGCTCTCTATGATTCGGGACATTTCAAAAGCGCTTTTTGCATGGCGTGATGATGCGGCCATTACCCATGTGCTCCTGCGTGGAACCAAATGGAATAAGGCCTCCGAGGCATCGGAGCCCTTTGGTGCATTTTGCGCCGGCGGTGATATTCGCTATTTTCACGAAGCCGTTTATTCAGAACCAAGCGGTGCGAACTATGACGAAGCGCTCAACCGTGATTCGCTAGAAGCGTTCTTCACCGAAGAGTACACACTCAATCATTTGGTTCACCACTACCCCAAACCCGTCATCGCCTTTATGGATGGCGTCGTCATGGGCGGTGGCATGGGGCTTACGCAAGGTGCGAGCACACGTATCGTGACCGAGCGCACCAAGATGGCTATGCCAGAAACGGCGATTGGCTTATTTCCCGATGTGGGCGGTGGGTATTTTTTAAGCCGCTGTGCAAATTCAGTTGTCGGCGTGGGTGAATTTTTGGCGCTGACGGGTCAGATGCTCTCTGGACAAGAGGCTTTATCCATGGGGCTTGCCGATGCGCTTATTGAATCTAAAGATTTGCTTGCTATTTGGAATAACCCCGAGCCGTTTGTGCTGAGCTTGCCCGAGCCTGAAGCTCCAGCAATTGCCAACCTAGATTTAATGCAAAAGCATTTCGCTCACGCCACCATCCAACGCATTGTTCAATCCTTGCAAGCAGATAATTCCGATTGGGCAAAAACAGCATTAGCCAAGTTGCAAAAAAACTCCCCCTTGATGCTCGCCGTGACACTAGAGCAAGTCCGCAGGGCACGCCAGATGAACCTTGCAGACGATTTGCGGATGGAGCGGGACATGGTGTATTGGTGCTTTGCAGGCACGCCAAACAAACACAGCGACACAGTCGAAGGCATTCGCTCACTGGTCATTGACAAAGATCACACGCCGAAGTGGCAACCTGCACGGATTGAAGACGTCACGCCTGCGATGGTGAATGCATTTTTTGTGAGTCCTTGGACTTTGGATGAGCATCCCCTGCGGAATCTATAGGGAAAACCACATTACGCCAGCAAGCTGCTTGCGATAAAAATGAGGGCATGAACTCTACACATGCCGCTCCATCTGATCGCCCGCATTTCAAACACTGGCCCAAGCGCTTGCCGCACAGCATTCCACTGCCCGAGACCTCGCTTTGGCACAACCTAGAGGGTTCAGCGTTGCGCTACCCAAATAAGGATGCGATTGTGTTTTTGGGAACACATCTGACCTATGCGCAGATGATAGACAAAGCACGGCGTATGGCTGCTTATCTGCATAGTCTTGGTGTGCAAGGGGGAGACCGTGTGGTGCTGTCGATGCAAAATTGTCCGCAACTCATCATTACGCACTTTGCTATTTTGCGACTCGGTGCTGTGGTTGTGCCTGTCAATCCGATGAACAAGGCGGAAGAGCTCAAGCACTACATTACCGACCCTGATACGCGCGTAGCGGTGACGACGGCTGATTTAGCAGTCGATATGGCGACTGCTAGCAATGCGCTTGATCCTGAATTACGGCTGGCACATCTCATCACCACACATATCTGCGATGGATTTGATTTGGCGGTAACGGGTGCAGATGCACCGCCAGCTGCGTGGATGCCGTGGCTGTCTGCTCGCCATGCCGTGCCTGCATTGGCCGCGCGAGCAGGATGCGCTACAAGCCTTGTCCACAATTGGCCAGAGATCATGGGGCTAGCGGATGCCGATGCAGCAGCGCTTGCAGCCGCATTGCCAGCGCATACCGCCAAGCCGCTTGATCTAGCGATTCTCCCTTACACCAGTGGCACCACAGGTTTACCAAAGGGCTGCGAGCACACGCACCGCTCGATCATGCACAACGCCATCGCTAGCGGACTCTGGGGCAATGCCAGTGCAGCGGGTGTGACGTTGGTGGTGGTGCCCATGTTCCACATCACGGGCATGGTTAGCGTGATGCATTCCAGTATCTTGCAGGGCGCAACCTTGGTGTTGATGCCGCGCTGGGATAGAGACTTTGCCGGGCGCATGATCTCCAAGCATCTTGTCACGCATTGGACGAATATCCCGACCATGGTGATGGATTTACTGGCCTCGCCAAACTTTGCCGATTACGATCTCACCAGCCTCGTCAACATTGGCGGTGGCGGCGCGGCTATGCCAGCCGCCGTAGCGCAGCGCTTGCTGGACGCCTACGGCTTGGTGTATGTCGAAGGTTACGGCCTGACAGAAACCGCCGCGCCCAGCCACAGCAATCCGCCAGATAACGCCAAGCAGCAATGCCTTGGTATTCCGTTTATGAGCACAGATGCGCGGGTGTGGAATCCTGAAACAAAACAGGAATGCGCTATCGGTGAGCAGGGCGAAATCATCATGCACGGGCCAGAAATTTTTAGAGGCTATTGGAAGCGTCCCGATGCGACTGCGGAAGCTTTCATTGACTTTGAAGGCAAGCGATTCTTCCGCTCCGGCGACATTGGGCGTATGGACGAAGAGGGCTACTTCTTCATGACCGACCGTCTCAAGCGCATGATTAACGCCAGCGGCTTTAAAGTCTGGCCTGCCGAGGTGGAAGCACTGATGTTTAAGCACGAAGCGATCGCAGAAGCCTGCATCATTGGTGCTCGTGACGCCTATCGCGGCGAGACAGTTAAGGCTTTCGTCGTGCTACGTCAAAACTACGTGGGCAAAGTGAACGAACAAAGCATCATCGACTGGTGCAGAGAGACAATGGCCGTTTACAAAGCACCTAAAATTGTGGAGTTTATGAGCGCACTACCCAAGAGTGGTAGTGGAAAAACGATGTGGCGAGCACTGCAAGACGCAGAGTTAGCAAAACCGATGTAAAACCAAAGCCGAATGAAAATCAAAGTCGCCATCCTGAACCGCAATTTTTCAAAAACAGGTGGTGGGGCAGAAAGCCTGGCGATCTCTATGGCAACGTCCATGCTGCCAGAGTGTGACATCACGGTGGTGTCGCAAAACTTTGATCAATCACACGAGCTTTTTAAGTACATCCCTGTACCGAAGCTGCCCATTCGTACAAGATGGCTCAATCAACTGTGGTTTAGCTGGTATACCAAACGCGTCGTCAAACGCATGGCTAAAGAGCAACGCTTTGATGTGGTGCACTCGTATGAAAACATCACCCATGCGCAGGTTCATACGGTGAGCGTTAAAACCGTTCACGCGAGCCTTAAAGAGCGCGGCATGAGCCTGCTTCGCATAGCGCTAAGCCCTCGGCTATTGGCATATTTGTGGTTAGAAAAAAAACGCTTGTGCACGCCCGGCCATTACAGCGTTTTTGTATCCGAGTTTGTGCAGAATGAAACGTTAGCAGTCCTGCCCAATATTTATTCCAGCAGTGTGATTACGCCTGGCGTGGATATTCCCGCACGGCCCGTCTCCTTGGCAGAAAAGGCTGCCGCGAAAAAAAGTCTTAATCTCATCCAGGACGTGATGACAGTGGGATTTGTCGGCCATGACTTTAAAAAGAAAGGGCTGGATACCTTGCTCAAAGGCGCTGCTTTGCTACCGTTTGATGTGCAAATCATAGTGTTTGGTAAAACTGACCAAGCTGCTCGTTACACCGATTTAGTGAGCAGCATGGGCGCAGGCAAGTCCTGTCACTTTATGGGCGTGGTGAGCGATATGCCAAGCGCCTATGCCGCAATGGATTGCCTCGCGCATCCGACAACGCAAGACGTCTTCCCGATGGTGGTGTTGGAGGCGATGGCCAAGCACGTTCCTTTGGTAACAACCAGCGCACCCTATAACAATATGGGCGATTTGCTGACAAACGGTGTCAATGCGATCTTGCTGCCAAGCCCAGAAGATATCGAAGCTATGGCCAATGCGCTTACCCGAATTTGGCAGGATAAAGACCTCAGTACAAAGCTTGCCGAGAACGGTTTTAGGTTTGCTAAAGATTACAGCTGGGATGCCGCTAAAGCCAAGTACTACGAGGTCTATCGCAAGGTGACGGGAGCGTTGACGTAGCTTTTAAATTGCTCGCGAATGTAGTCTTCTACGCGAACAAAATCACCACTCCAAAATTCACGTAGTCGCGTAATGCTGGCGCGGGAATATTCTGCTTCATGCGCATTGCCGTGCTGCACAACTAACTTGGGGAACTGCTCGCGCACCATATCCACGACTGTGCTGACTTTAGTGGCGACACCCGTGCCAATGTTGAGGCAAGTGTGCTTGATATCAGCATTCAATAAATGAAGCACGATAGTAGCGACATCCGACACATGAACAAAGTCGCGCTGCATTCGCCCATCGTTGTTTATGGTGAATGGTGTGTCGTTTTGCAGGGCACGTTTGAGTTTAGAAAAGATCGAAAACTGATCGCGTCCACCATAGCTGTTAAACACGCGCAAAATTTGAAATTCGATGTTATTTGCAGAGCAAAACTCTGTAACCAGTTTTTCGTTTAAGTGTTTGGAAATGCCATTGATGGTGATGGGACAGCACACGCTGTCCTCATCAGTTCGCATGTCTTCACCGTAAACAGCGCAGCTGCTCAAAAATATCCATCGTTTGACGTGCTGATTTTTTGAAGCCTCTAAAAGACGTGCTGTCGACATCACATTAGAGTCAAGCAAACTGGCGGGTGAGGTGACCGCTGAAGTACGCAAATCGCTGGCAGCATGAATGACGACATCAACACCCGCCAGTTTTTCATGCAAATCGCCCCAACCATCTCGACCCATCAGCGTCAATTTGAGATGGCTGCTGGTGCTTACAAGGCGTGTGAGCGTCAATCCAAAGTTACCTTGGGCGCCCGTTAGCAAAATGTTCATAAATATTTTTGAGTCGATGACAGCGGATAGGACATGAATCCACGATTAGCGTATTTTCATCGATTCAGACATCCCGTCATTTTTTGCTCAGATCGCGATAGGCTGCTGGCACATTTAGACTTGGATGAACCCAGCCAAATAAGGCATAGCCACCAAACTCAGGCATGATTGTCTGCTGCACGGTTTGCTCAAGGGTTAAGCCTTTTTCAATCGCCATCTGTACATTTTTTTGTACGGTCGCTAGGTAGTCGATATGCCACTTGATGTCTTCACGTGTCATCGCCACACCGTGACCAGGGATGATGCGTGCATCCGCTGGTAAAAATGAATAGACCTTCTTGAGGGTATTTAATGTCTCGACTAAATGACCGTCCAGCAGCCAGGGCAGAGCGGGTTTAGACGCAATAATTGGATTACCAGCCCACAACACTTTGGATTGCGGCTCCCATACCCACAAGTCTCCCCCAGTTTGTGCAAAGCCAAAATCGATCACTTCAACCACCTTTCCTCCTAGATCGATTTTTATACTCGACAGGGGGGCTACCAATACATCGCCGAGGCGAGCTTTTATTTGCTCAATGCCTCGGCCTGTGCCAAAGTTCTTAATCATGAATGCTTTGTCGTCGGCTAAATGCTTATCAATGTAGGTACGGGTATTGGTATGCTGAACAATTCGCGTAGACATAGGCAAAAACATATTCCCAAAGGAATGATCTCCGTGCGCGCTGGTGTTCACTGCATAGATGAGTGGCTTGCTGCTTAGTTTGCGACTAAGGTCTAAAACTTGACGATTCAGGCGCTGATTGAGCATGGTTTCGATTAAAAGCGCACCCTTGTTACCAACGATTAAGCCTCCGCTGGTGGCCGCAGCGCCGCCATTTGCATTAATTTGACGCGCATCGCTGGCGTAATAGGCAAAGACACCATCAGCCAATTTCTCACTGACCATTTGGACTTTATTTCCATCCCAAATGGGTTCGGCTGCAAATGCACGATTGATAGGACTCATGCTTGCGCCAAGCAGGAGTATGAGGGCAATAATTGACTTTTGTGCAGATAAATTTTTCATGATACGCCTTCTAAAAATTAAGATAACGAAAGATTAACCTTATTTTTTATGCAAATCAATTCCAACTTTAAGAATTTTTTATTTGCAATAATGCACAGATATGAATGATTTAAATGATTTAATTTATGTCGCCACAGTCGCTAAAACAGGCACTCTGTCAGGAGCGGCTCGCGAGCTTCAAGTGAACCACGCCACTGTTTTTCGGCGGATTGCTGAATTTGAAAAAGATATGGGTGTGCGGCTGTTCGAGCGCACGACGGGTCGATATGTTGCTACGGCAGCTGGCGAGGAGCTTGCTATCGCTGGTACTCAAATGGCGTTGACGGCAGAGCGCTCACTGATCAAGGTCGCGGGTCGCGACCTGCGCCCTAGTGGCTTGGTACGAATCACGACAACGGATAGCGTAGCGCTGAAGCTATTGAACCCGATACTTAAAGAGTGCCGTGCGCGATATCCTGAAATTACGCTCGAAATAGGTATCGATAACAAAATGGCTGACTTAGCAAAGCGGGATGCAGACATTGCTGTGCGGCCAACATTAAAGCCTCCAGATTACCTAGTTGGAAAGAGTATTGGTATGCTTTCGTTTTCGATCTACGGTTCAATTGACTATCTAATGATGACGGGGGTGAAACCGTTGGCTGAGCATACCTGGATTGCACTTGACGATACGCAGGAGCGCCATCGCTCACTTGTGTGGTTACAAAAAATAACGGCTCTTGAGCAAGTTGCTTACCGCATGCACGGATTTTCTAGCGTCGCAAGTGCTTGTGAGGATGGACTTGGACTGGCTGTACTGCCATGCTTTGTTGGGGACAATGCCCCATCACTTCAGCGTTTGCAAAAGCCCGTTCCAGAGCTAGCATCTGAGCTTTGGGTATTGACGCATCCTGATCTCATCAAAGCGGCACGCATCAAGGCAGTGTTTCAAGTATTCCAGCAAGAATTAATCAAACTAAAGAATAGCTTGCAAGGCACTCAAACTAGAAAAATCAATCCGGTTGTTGAGACTTATTAAAGATAGCTAGCTATTCAAACCACGCAGCAAATCCGCCTGCAAGTCACCCACATGCTCTAGCCCAACCGCTACACGAATGAGGCTTTGCTGTATGCCCGCACTTTGACGCTGCTCTTCTGTCAGCCGTCCGTGCGAGGTACTGGCTGGATGCGTGATGATGGTCTTCACGTCGCCAAGATTGGCGGTTATGGACATTAGCTGCGTCGAGTCAATCACGTGGAAGGCACGTGCTCTGGCCTCTTCGGGGCTATTGGCTTTTACCTCAAATGACACGACTGCACCGCCCAATCCTGTACCTGTTTGATTTTGCTGACGCATCGCTAGCTCGTGCTGTGGATGCGATTTGAGGCCAGGGTAGTAAACACGAGCCACGCTAGGTATGGTCTCCAACCACGCGGCCATTACCAATGCCCTTGCTGATTGGGCTTCCATGCGGATGGTGAGCGTCTCCATGCCTTTGAGTACCACCCACGCGTTGAAGGCAGACAGGCTCATGCCCGCGCTCCTCATCACGGGGATGAACTTGTCTTTGATGAGCTGTTTAGAACAGCACAGCGCACCTGCAATCACGCGTCCTTGACCATCTAAGTACTTCGTCCCTGAGTGCACAATAATGTCCGCGCCCATGCTGGCTGGTCGTTGCAGGGCAGGGGTGCAAAAACAGTTATCGACAGCTAGCAAGCAGTTGGCGCTATGCGCTATGTCGGCAAGCGCTTGAATATCGCAAATTTCAGTCAAGGGATTGGTCGGTGACTCGGCAAACAACAGCTTGGTATTTGGTTTGATGGCGGCTTGCCATTCGCGGGTATCGGTTTGACTGACGAAGGTGGTCTCTACGCCAAATTTGCCAAATTCAGAAGCCAGCAATTTGATGGTCGAGCCAAACACCGAGCGCGAGCACACCACGTGGTCACCTGCTTTGAGTAAGCCCATGACGAGCAACAAAATGGCTGACATGCCACTAGACGTGGCAATGGCGCCTTCTGTGCCCTCAAGCGCAGCCAAGCGCCGCTCCATGCTGTCTACGGTGGGGTTGGTAAAGCGCGAGTAAATGTAGCCTTCTTCTTCGCCCGCAAAGCGCCGCGCAGCCGTTTCGCAATCAGGTTGGGTGAAGCTGCTGGTGAGGTAGAGCGACTCAGAGTTTTCGCCATACTGGCTTTTTGGCACCGCTTCGCGCACAGCGAGAGTGTCGAGATGCACGGGCGTGGTATTGGTTTTGCTGTTCATGGAGTAAATTGACTTAGGTTCGTCCTGCATTGAGTTTAGCAATGGATGTGGCATCCACGTCACCCGTCACATAGACACCATCAAAGCAGGATGCATCGAAATTTTTGACTTTCGGATTGAGGCGCTCAATCGCACCACGCATCGCGTCCAAGTCTTGATAAATCAAAGCGTCGCAGCCTATGTGCGCTTCAATCTCGGCAATCGATTTACCGTTGGCAACCAGTTCGGTCGCGCTGGGCATATCAATGCCGTATACGTTGGGAAAGCGCACGGGCGGCGCGGCGCTGGCCAGGTATACTTTTTTTGCCCCTGCTTCGCGCGCCATTTGTACGATCTCCTGGCTGGTCGTGCCGCGCACGATGGAGTCATCCACCAAGAGCACATTCTTGCCTGCAAACTCGCTTTTAATGGCATTTAGTTTTTGTCGTACCGATTTTTTGCGCATGGCTTGCCCCGGCATGATGAAAGTGCGTCCTACATAACGATTTTTGACAAAGCCTTCGATATACGGTTTGCCAATCAGCTGCGCTAACATCATCGCACTAGGGCGGCTCGATTCAGGAATGGGAATGACGACATCAATTTGATCGGGCGGCACGGTAGAGATCACGCGCTTGGCTAGCGTCTCGCCCATATTGAGTCGCGCCTGATAGACGGAAATACCATCCATCACCGAATCGGGGCGTGCCAAATAAACGAATTCAAAAATGCAGGGGTTGAGGCTAGTGACTGCGGCGCAAGGCTGCGCGTGGAGCTTGCCTGTGGTGTCAATAAACACTGCCTCGCCAGGGGCAACGTCGCGCACAAGTTGATGTCCAGTGCCTTCCAAAGCAACGGACTCGCTGGCCAGCATATACGAGCCAAATGCATCCGTACCCAAGCACAGTGGACGGATGCCGTAGGTGTCGCGAAATGCCAAGAGGCCGTGCCCCGCTATCAGCACGATCACGGCGTACGAGCCGCGCACGCGTTTGTGCACGCCGTGCACGGCCGTAAATACGTCTTCTGGCGTGAGGTTGATGCCGCGTGTGGATTTTTCTAACTCGTCAGCGAGCACACCGAGCAGCACTTCGGAGTCGCTGGTGGTATTGGTGTGACGGTGGTTGGTTCTGAATAGTTCGTCGCGCAGACTATCGGCGTTGGTGAGATTGCCGTTATGAACCAGCACGAGTCCAAATGGTGCACTGACATAAAACGGCTGGGCTTCGGCTTCGCTATCTGCATTACCTGCCGTGGGATAACGTACTTGCGCAAGACCAATTTTCCCGACCAAACTTCGCATGTTGCGGGTGCGAAATGCATCACGCACCATGCCCTTGCCCTTGTGCAAATGGATGCGGTGTCCGCCACCTGCATCTTCTAGTGTCGCCATGCCAGCGGCGTCTTGTCCACGGTGTTGCAACAGCAACATCGCGTCGTAGAGCGTTTGACTCAGGGGACTTGCGTCAGAAGGAGATTGGACGATGCCAGTGATGCCGCACATAAAAAGATTGGGGTTAGAACAGAATTTAAGGAACCAGAGCTGAAATAGTGGCTGGCAAGATGGGTTTGAGTGCGTGAGCTGCGGTTTTAGACATTTTGACTGCCGCAGAGTTTTGCCAGGTCTCAGATTGATTGGCGGGTGTGACGCTGACTAGTACTGTGAGCGAAATGGCAATGACGGCTCCACGAACAAGACCAAAGATGCCGCCTAGCAATCGATCTAGTCCACCCAGCCCGACACCACTAACGGCTTGTTTCACCAGCATCGTGACGATGCTCCAAGCGATCAAGGCGATCACAAATACAACAACAAATGCCAAGGTATAGCGCGGCGTTTCACCAAGACTTGTGGAGGCAAGATACGGAGAGAGAAAGTTGGCTAAATAGTGAGAGGCTGCCAGCGCCACAAACCAGCCTGCCAATGACATAGTGACATGGATAAAGCCACGAACAGCACCCAGCAGCATGGAGAGCAGCAGTAAGACGAGATAGCCGTAATCGAGAGGTCCAAGTAAGTTGAGCGTGTCCATGAAGGCTGGCATGTCTGGTGCTCCTAGGGTTTAATCACAATGGTTTTGATACCGAGCTTACCGATGCGTGCAGCGACGTTATTGGCTTCAGCTTGTGTGGCAAAAGGACCAAGCCGTATGCGGGTATGCGCGGTGCCATCTTTGGCAATGGCATCTTGTGTGAAGTTTTCAAATCCCGCCTGACTCAGCTTACCCTGCACGGCTACAAGCTTAGTCTTGTCAGTAAATGAGCCCGCTTGAATTTGGTAGCCCGTGCCATTTAAAAGCGCTGCAGCACGCGCACCATCATCAGATTTTGCTGGCTCAGGCTTAGCCAGCTCTGGCTTTGGTACCTCAGCTGGTGTGGTGATGTCTTGCTGGATAGGCTTGTCTGGCACAGCAGTTTGTGGAACGGGTGTTGACAGTGGCGGGGCGGGTGCCAAGGCTGGCGCTGGTGTTGTAGCGGCGGGCGCTTGTATGTCAATCGCTATGTCCGTGGAAACGAGGCGTGGTTTGGTATCCAGCAAAAAGGGTAGGGCAATGACGGCAATGAGCACCAACATCGCTGCGCCCACAAAACGCTGACGTGCTTGGCGGCGCAAGTCTTGCAGATCAGGGCTTTGGGCAGAAGCGTCAAACGAATCAGTCATGGCGGGCAAGCGGCTGGGTCAATGGGCAAGATGGGGGGCGGTGAGCGAGGGGATGCCATTTTGCAGCACGCCGCCAACCGTAAAAAATGAGCCAAACACAACGATTCTATCAGTGGGGTCAGCCGCATTGAGTGCCGCATCCAGTGCGGCCTGCGGGGCCGTGTGCAGCGACACCGTTGGCGTGTGCAAGCGTTTTTTCTCCATCACTAGCATCGCCTCGATCTGCGATTGCAACGCCGTGGCTGTTGCAGCACGCGGCGTGGGTAAATCGCAGACATACCAGCAGTCGATCAGCGGCGAGATTTTGGTAAGCATGGACGCTAAATCTTTATCTGCCATCGCGCCAAACACGGCGTGGGTGCGCGGGTGATAACTCATGGCATCCAAATTGGCCGTCAGCGCCGCCACCGAGTGCGGGTTGTGCGCCACGTCCAGTACCAAGGTGGGCTGACCTGGGATGATTTGAAAGCGACCTGGGAATTCGACAAAGGCAAAGCCATTTCGCACCGCCTGCGCCGTGACGGGCAAGAGAGGGCGAATCGCGTCCAGCGCTGCAATGACTCCTGCTGCGTTGATGAGCTGGTTCGCGCCGCGCAGTGCAGGGTAGGCAAGGCCATGGTACTGCCTACGACCGCGCCCCTCAGACGCTGCCCAAGACCATTGCTGCTTGTCGCCCCCCAAGTGAAAATCACGTGCGAGTAACCACAGGTCAGCGCCTATGTTGGCTGCGTGATTGATGATGCTTTGGGGCGGCAGCGGGTCGCTACAGATAACGGGCTTACCAGCACGCATGATCCCTGCCTTTTCAAAGCCAATGGCTTCGCGCGTGTTGCCAAGCAGCTCCATGTGATCAAGGTCAATGCTGGTAATCACTGCGCAATCGGCATTGATGATGTTGGTCGCGTCTAGACGCCCACCAAGGCCGACCTCCAAAATGGCTATATCCAAGCTAGAGGCGCTCATCAGCGACAAAATCGCCAGCGTGGTGAACTCGTAATAGGTGAGCGAAATGGCTGGTTCGGCTAGCCGCGCCAGTTCAACTTTTTCTAAGTGCGGCAACAGTAAATCAGCTTTGATGACTTGGCGCTGCAGGCGGCAGCGCTCCTCAAAATGCACGAGGTGCGGCGAGCTATACACGCCCGTTTTGAAACCCGCCTCTGAGAGAATCGATTCCAGCATGGCACAGGTTGAGCCCTTGCCGTTCGTGCCTGCCACCGTAATAACAGGGCACGCAAAGCCAAGCGCCATGCGGCCTGCGACAGCGCCGACTCTTGTGAGCCCCATGTCAATGCCCATGGGGTGAATGCTCTCGCAGTGTTTAAGCCAGTCGGCGAGTTGCCAGTGTGATCTATCCATGACGCGATCAACCATGACACCACCCCGCGCCAATCCACTCGGTCAATAGTACTTTTGCGCCGGTACTAGCTTTCGCTAAATCAGCAATCAAAATCTCACGCTCATTTGCCAATGTGCGCATCAGTTTGGAGTCTGCGCCGCTAGCAGCAAAGCTTTCACCGTTAATGAAGATATGTTTCGCATCAAACATCATGCGAGTGGCCGCGTCCAACTTGATAGATTTGATTTTTGACCACACAACTCTCTTCTCATTCGCTTCAAACCAGACTTCAGGTTTGGGTTCGGTGAGGTACTCGCCTAAGTGAATTTGTAAGTCTGTACCGTTACCCATAGCTTCCATCAAAGCCTTGTGCGCAAAGGCTTCCAGCGATGCGGGTATCTGTGCAGGCGAATCCGTGGCGGCTTGATCTTTGTCGGTGTAGAGCAGCGTCTCGTTCATACGATCAACCAAATCTTCTGATAAGCGATCCATCAGTTCACGCGCCAATTCTATTTTTTTAGGCGCTCTAAATCCAATGGAGCAAGTGATGCAATCCGCGCTTGAATTCTTCAAATCTTTTATTGCCACACCATCGTGTGCGTAGCGCGGCGGTAAGTACAACATGTCGCCTGCTTCAAGTACGTATTCTTTTGTGGGTTTGAAATCCGCCAAAATTTTGAGTGGCGCACCGTCCACCAAATCCAAATTCTTTTGTGCCCCAATACGCCAGCGCCTTGAACCGCTTGTTTGCAGCAGGAACACGTCGTAGCTGTCAAAGTGCGGCCCGACGCCTCCGCCCGCTGTTGCAAAGCTAAACATCGCGTCGTCTAAACGTGCATCGGGCACAAAACGGAATTGCTGGAGTAGGGCGTGCGTTGCCGCATCTAATAAATCCACACCTTGGACGAGCAGCGTCCAATCAGGTGTTTTCAGCGCAGGCAATTTTTTATGCGGTCCGTGGCTCATGTGCCACTTTGATTTTTTAAGCTCGACTAGGCGCGATGGCACGTCTTCGCGGCTAGCAAGTTCAAAAAGAGTACTGCGCAAAGGCAAGCTGGATAAGGCTTGCAGGGCAACTGCGCCGCGTACTAGCAGTGGTTTTTTTTGCCAATACGTAGCCATAAACGCATCTGGACTGATGTTGCCAAGCAACTGAAGGGGCGCATTAATTTTCATGATGCGACAATTGTCCCATGAACAAATTAAATTCCACTTTTGTCGCTTCGCTCACTTGGATCATGAAAGACTCCTTAGGCGATGAGTTAGACGTTTTAGACGAGCCCGTCGAGTTTTTAGTGGGCGGCGATGATTTGCTGCCACCTATCGATAAAGCCTTGCTGGATAAGCCTCTCGAGCAATTGCTAGGGACAAAAATCAAGCTCTACATTGAACCCGAGCAAGGTTTTGGCGACTTCAACGACCAGCTCATCTTTCTCATCCCGCGCGAGGCATTCCCAGAAGACTTCGCCAAAGGCGTAGAAGTCGGCATGAGCTTAGATGGCACGGCGTTGCAAGACCTGCGCGAAGAATATCCTCCCGTCCAAGAAATGCTGAAAGACGCGCCAATTGAGGCGCTCTATACCGTGACCGATATCTACCCCAAGCACATCGTCATCGACGGCAATCACCCGCTAGCGGGTATCAGTATTGACCTAGAGCTCAAAGTTCACGCCGTGCGAGAGGCGACGGTGGACGAGGTGGGCAGCGGTTCGGCTGGGGTTGGATTTTTTAAGATTAGCTAAGCCTAAATCTTTTTAAACACCACATCCCAAACCCCATGCCCGAGCTTGATGCCTCGGTTTTCAAACTTGGTGAGAGGGCGGTAATCTGGCTTTTCGGCGTAACCATCTGCGTTTGCCGTAGTGTTTTTCAATTGCGGCTCGGCACTCATCACTGCCAAAATTTGCTCGGCATAATTTTGCCAATCGGTAGCTGCATGGAGGTAGCCGCCCACTTTTAATTTGCTGGCTAATTTCGTAACAAAAGGCGCTTGAATCAAGCGACGCTTGTTGTGCCTTGCTTTGTGCCACGGGTCAGGAAAGAAGATGTGGATGCCGTCCAAGCTTGCGTCCGCAATCATGTGATCCAGCACTTCGACTGCGTCATGCTGAATGATGCGGATGTTTTTTAAATCCTGTTCGCCCACACGTTTGAGCAGCGCACCCACGCCAGGTGCATGGACTTCACAGCACAAAAAATTATCGTCAGGTCGCACTGAGGCTATATGCGCTGTGGCTTCGCCCATGCCAAAGCCGATTTCTAAGATGGTGGGTGCGGTGCGGTTGAATGCCGCTGCAAGCCCCAGTGGCTCTGGCTTATAGGGGATTAAAAATTGTTCGCCAAACGTGCCGAATGCTTTGGCTTGTCCCGTCGTTAAGCGACCTGCTCGGATGACGAAACTTTTGATCGTGCGTTGGTAGGGTGTTTCGGTTGTTGCTATTTCACTCATAACGAAGGATTGTCTACCAAGTGCTTTGCAATCGCGTGATAAGCAGGAATGGATGTGGGGTCGAGATGGATATTTCCCGCCATCGGGTGCGAGCCGTAGCGCGCAATCACCATGCCAGCCTTGGGGTCGATGTAGATGGCTTGTCCGTGGATGCCACGTGCCATATATGCCCCGTGCGCGTTGTGCGAGTGCCACCACATGCTTTGATAGCTCCAGTCAGGCAGCGTGTGATAGCCCGCTGTGGCAAAGTGTGCAGGATCGCCGCCTCGGGCAATGCCTGCAACCACGGCCTCGGGCACGATTTGCTGGCCATTGAAGGAGCCCATACAGCGCATCATTTCGCCAAAACGAGCAAGGTCGCGCAAGGTGGTGTGAAGGCCGCCGCCTGCAAACTCGGTGCCTGCGGTATCCACCGTGATGTAGGCGTCTTGTTCGCAGCCAAGCCGCTGCCAGATGTGCTTCGATATTTGTTCGCCAAGGCGCTCGCCAGAGATTCGCCTAATCATCCAGCCCAGCACATCGGTGTTCACTGTTTTGTAGCGAAAGCCCATGCCATGCTGGCCTGCATATTCCGTGCCTAATTTCACCAATGGCAAGTAATCGTAAAACGACGGTGCGCCCGTGTAGTCCGAGGGCTTTGGTAACAGGCTACCAGCACGACTATGTTCCCAAATTTCAGCCTTTGGGTCGGCATAATTTTCGGAGTATTCCAAATTGGTCAACATGTCCATCACCTGCCGTACCGTGGCGTTGCCAAAGCCGCTGTCTTTGAGCTCGGGGATGTAGTACGGGATGAGCTTGGTCTCAATCAATGAGCCATCAAGCACGCGTATCGCACCCAGTACGCCCACAAACGATTTGGTCACCGAAAAAGCCCAGTGCTGTTTCGCTGGGGTCAGTGCGCCTGCATAACGCTCGTACACGATCTGTCCCTTGTGCAGCACCACAATGCCATCCGTGTAGTTGGCATCAAAGGCTTCACCCCACGTCATGCGTTTGTCGCTACCCAGCACCGTCCACGGCACGCTATCCAAATCATCGCGCAAGGCAACGGGTAAGGCGCTGATAGCGCCCGTGCCTTTGGTGATGTTCGATGTCGGCACGACCTCGCGCGTATTGGAAAACGCCCACCGCGTTCGGGGGAACGTGAAATAGCTACCGTCGCTGTACTGAACGCGCTTGTCCAAAGGCGGCGGTGTGCCCTGCATCCAGCCAATTAGGTTGGGATCAGATTGCGCGGCATTGAGTGGATGTGGATTATTCATGCCCAAACTGTAGCCCACTGGCGCGTCCATGCCATCAGGGCTTCCCCTATCAAACCTTGCTGCGCATGCAGGCCAAGACTCGCGGCGGCGAGATTCAATTCGCGCAGCGGATCGGCAATATCCAAAGCCATCGCGCCGTTTTGCTTGGAGAGCTTTTGACCATCCTCGGCCAGCACGAGTTGCACATGCAGATACTGAAAATCGACACCAAAGGCGCTGCTGTAAGCCTTATGAAGGATGAGTTGCCTAGCCGTGTTATCGGCTAAATCTTCGCCGCGCACGATGTGCGTGACGCCTTGCGCTAAGTCATCCACCACCACGGCGAGCTGATACGCAAAAAGACCATCGGCGCGTTTGACAACGAAGTCGCCGACATCCTTTGCCACGTTTTGCGCTTGTGCGCCCAGTCGCCTGTCCGTCCAAGTGATCAACTGATCACTCGTCCGCAAGCGGTATCCGTATTG
This sequence comes from Comamonadaceae bacterium, assembly GCA_031430155.1. GTDB lineage: Bacteria > Pseudomonadota > Gammaproteobacteria > Burkholderiales > Burkholderiaceae_C > JASGCK01. The sequence continues at coordinate 254 of JANPAY010000378.1, read as the reverse complement.
GCCTGTGGGCCATGTACTGTGGGGGATCTTATTCCATATGGCCTCGCGGCATGTGCCGCTGTAGATACCCATTCTGATTGCCTTGCGCGAGCAATAACAGCGGTAAATAAACCTTTGTGTTTGAAGCTGTGCGAGTGCGGTTTCGTACAAAGCGGTACGTTTGGACTGGTACACCACGGACGAGTCGCTTGTCATACCCATTGCGGCTAGTTGCCCAAGAATCACTTCGTCCATACCTTCGATGCAGCGCGGTT
>JANPAY010000377.1:0-2131 GCA_031430155.1 Comamonadaceae bacterium | reverse complement strand
GCACACCCTCGAACGTCGCACCGAGCCGCAGGATCGCGGCGCGGCTCTGCTCGTTACGGGCGTCCGTTTTGATCTGTACACGTAAGACATGCATCTCGTCGAACGCGCGCGTCATGAGGAGGAGCTTGGCCTCGGTGTTGACAGGGGTCCGCTGCGCCATCGGGGCCAACCAGGTACCCCCGATCTCGATGGCAGTCGGTGGCGACGGCCGATCGAGGCGGCCGTCCACCATGATGTAGTTCGTCATCCCGACGACGAGTCCGTCATCGGCGCGCCGCTGCACGAACGGGATCCACGAGCCTTCGGCCAACGAGGCGAGCCGTCGGGCCACGTAGGCCGGCGCATCCTCGGCGCCGTTCACGGTCGGATCGGCTGAGGGCACGGGTCCGTAGGCGTAGGTTTCGCGTCCGCCCGACGCCGCGGCGGCGATCTCGGCTGTGTCGCTCTCCTGCAAGAGGTCCAGGCGGACGAAGCGACCGACAAGCGGCTTCTGGGACACCGACGATGTCGTCACGAGGACAATCCTCGCGTCGATTGTCGGGTCTCCCAATGGGTTCGTTCCATCGCCCATACGTAGGTGATCCCCTGTTCGCCGGGCGCCTCGATCTCGCGGTCGTACTCCCCGATCTTCACGTACCCCAGACGCGCCGGAACCCGGCCGCTCGGCACATTGGCGACATCGTGTTTGATGATCACCCGGGTGACCGTCGGGACAAGCGCGAAAACGGCTGTCGTCAGTTCTTCGGAGATCCGCGTCGCCAGACCCTGGCGCAGCGAGTCGGAGCGAACCCAGTACCCGATCTCCATTTCGTCGGGATCGTTTCGATCGTGCATGCCCGTCCCGGCGACGACGCGACCGTCGCGGTCGAAGACGCCGAGGAAGGTGTCACGCTCATCAGCAACCCACGTGGCCAGTACGTCGAGCCGCTCCTCGAGTGTCATCGGCGGGTACGACGCCCACGGCATCCACGGCAGCAGGTGATCGCGGCTCTGATCAACCGCCTCGTTCAGGGCGAGTGCGTCGGCTGGCGTACACGTGTAGTTCCGGATCACCGTGTCGTCGCCGATCGGCAGCAGGACCGTACGTGATGACATGAACCATTCTCTGCCGTGGGGTGCCTTGCATGCCTCGGAGTTTCTCCGGGCCACCGCTCGTGAGCGGTGGCATCGACCAACGTCAGGTTGCCCAACCGCCGGCGTACGGGAAGAACTGCCCGGTGGCGAAACGGCTTGAACCGTCGAGGAACGTCGCACAGAACGAGGCGAACTCCGTCATCGTGCCGAGCCGTTTCATCGGCACCATCGATTCGACGCGGGCGCGGTCCTCAGGGGTCTCGACCCGGTTCCCGCGGAGGAACTCCGGGAAGTCCATGAAGTTCGTGCCAACCACGTTGAGCTGCACGCCCGTCGAGGCGACTTCGAGCGCCGCCGACTGCAGCAGCACCGTCGCCGCGCTGCGGGTAGCCGCATACACCGAAGCACTCTGGGTGGGACGGAGCGCAGTTGCGCTCGTCGCAACGAGGATCTGTCCATCGCCTTGACCGACGAGGGTCGGGAGCACGGCCTGCACGAAATGAAAGGGAAGCTCGACGTTGCCGTGGAAGGCCGCTTGGAGGTCGTCCGTCGACATGCGGAGGAACTTGCCCAGGGCGATGCGGCCCGACGAGAAGAACGCCGAATGAAAGGTGCCGAACACCGATTTCGCGCGCTCGACCATCTCGGGACCGATCTCCGGGCCGAAGCGGCCCATGGTCGGCGTCCCGTCGTCCTCCCCTCCGACAACCTCGACTCGGGCACCTTCGGCACGCAGTGATTCGGCGAGCCCGGCCGAAGGCGAGGCGAGCACGAGGTCGTGTCCTCGAACGGCAAGCAGACGGGCGAGCTCAGGGCCGACATAGGTACCGGCGGGGGCAATGAGGGCAACACGACGTTCAGCCATGTGATCGGTTTAGACGGTCATCACCGACGCTGTCGAAACGACAAGAAGGGTTGTCGGCCAGTACCGTGAGGCGCATGAAGATCGGTGCACTGATGTTCCCAACCGACCTCGGCATCCAGCCGATCGAGCTCGCCAAGGAGCTCGAGGCCCGAGGGTACGACGCTCTGTGGTTTCCGGAGCACTCACACATCC
>JANPAY010000376.1:0-7670 GCA_031430155.1 Comamonadaceae bacterium | reverse complement strand
GTGATTGAAGTGAATGAGGCACTCCGCGCTGACCCAGCGCTTGCCAATACTGACCCTATGGATGCAGGCTGGTTTATGAAGATCAAACTGAACCCTGCCAACACTGCTGCTGAACTGGCAAAGTTGATTCCCGAAGCTAGCTATCAGCCAGGTTGATATTCAGGCTAGTCTTTAAAGAAGTTCACAGTCGCACCCGCTACATCCACACGCATCGAGAACACATGCCCTAACTCAGGCTGCTCAGCCAACTCCTCTGGTGTACGGTTTTCGCGCAGCGAAGTGACAAACAAAGTTTTTAAATCTGCGCCACCAAAACACGGCATGGTGGCAAAGCGCACGGGCAATGGGATGCGGGCCAATTCTTGGTGATCGGGCGAGAGTTTGAGTAGCATGCCCGCCTCCATCAAACAGACGTAGTAGTTGCCCTCGGTGTCCATTGCCGCGCCATCGGGACGACCGCCGTATACCGCCGTTTCGCCCTTACGCGGGAAATCCCTTAAGCGTTTTTGGTTCGAGAGCTTGTTCGACTTGGCATCCCAATCGAAGATATCGAGGCGATGATTCCATGAGTCTGACCAGTACATTTTTTTACCGTCTTTTGACCAAGCCAATCCATTGGGCACAGATGCGCCGCTAGCCTGCACGTCAATCTGGACATGGCCTGCGCGAAGGTCCATGCTATAAAGCGTGCCTATCTTGGGCCAGTCTCGTAAGTTCAGGGGCTCAATCATCGTGCCGCACCAAAAGCGACCTTCGGGGTCACACTTGCCATCGTTAAAACGCATGATGGATGTGTCGAAGTCGAGATGTCCCGTGCCCACAGTTGCCATCGGCGTGATTGCGCCGCCCCACACTTTGCCACGATAAAAACCGTCGCGCAATGCAATGACGAGCCCACCGCTTTGAGCTGGCGCAATGCAGCAAGGTTCTTTCGGCATTGCCCACGATTCCTGCACGCCTGACTCGATATGCAGCCTGTTGATGTTGAATCCAAGAATGTCTACCCAATACAGCCGCTGCTCGGTTGGATGCCAAAACGGCGACTCGCCCAGTGTGTCGAAATGCGCTGTAACCCTTGTCCAGTCTGACCTCTGACTCATGCGGCCTCCACGGTGATGCTCATTTGAGCGCTAAATGTCTCGCCACTTGCCAGCACGCGCACGCCTAACCTCTCAAGCTCTGCCGCATTCGCCCCTGCTAAATTAATCGCGTTATTGGCGTGACTCACAGGCTCGATAGCGATGCAATCGATGCTGGGTTTGGTGTACACCACCAAACGCGGCAAGTTGGATTCGATGCGCGTGCGAATACATTGATCGCGCAGTTCGGCCACGCCCGTCCAACCTTCAAAACAATTGTCGATGTCTAAATCGGCACAGGGTGAAGCTATATGGGGTGTGGCTTGCAGGACAGTTGGCAATTTTTCAGCGTTCATCTCCCAGCGCGAAGTCGCATCAAAACGGATGTGCGCTCCTGCCCGTTTGGCAAAGTAAGGATGCCAGCCTAAGCCCACAGGCGCAGAGTTTGGTGCTTGGTTGGTAATAGACAGCGTCAAGTTAAGCGTGCTGCCATCCAGCTTAAACACTTGCGACACATCAAATGCGAAGGGCCACGCGCTATCTGCCTTGTGCTCGTGTGACAGCATCGCAAAATCATCACTCGCCTCAAGCACTTCCCACGGCCTTTGCCACACCACCCCATGCATGGCGTGCTCTTCCGTTGTTCCCATTTTGATGATGGGGTGATCCGTACCCATCCACTGCAACTGCGCCTTGGCCACGCGGTTAGAAAATGGCACGAGCGGAAAACTCCCCATATCGCGCACGCCATGAATCACTGCTGGCGGCACTCGCAGCACCGGCACATCGCCCGCCAAGCCGCAGTAGATAAGGCTTTGCAGAGAGCCTCCTAGGTCTGGCCTGACGACTGCGCGTAGGCGACCGTGTGTAAGTGCAAGAGCAGCAGACGAAGTATTCATGCTTTGATTGTCGCTTTCATTGGCGAACCTCACAGCGTATCGGGAAAGTCAAACCCGTGAGCAATTGTTGCTCTACCCAATCGCTGTCGCCGTAATCCATTGTCTCGATCCATTTAGGAAAATAGGCTGGCAGCGTGCTCACACTGCTGGCCACGCCAATGGGATAAAGAAATAAGTTGGGACTCACTGGCTCAGTGCCTTGCACATTGTCAACATCTGCGCTGTAGTTATTTGCTTTGCGCACGGCAATTCCAAAATGCAAATGCGGCCCTTCATTACCAACACCCGCGCCGGTACTGCCAGAGCGGCCAATGAGCTGCCCACGTACCACGCGCTCACCTTTGCGAACCAAACGTTCATGCAAGTGCGCGCTGTAAGAATAAATTTGATTGCCATCCATGTCTAGCCCGTGATAAATCCAAACCACGGCGCCACTGGTTGCTTGAAAACCGCTGAGGACAACCATGCCTGGTGCAGCCGCAATCACAGCTGTGCCTGTTTTTACTGCCATATCAAAACCAGTGTGCAGGCCACCGCCCATGTTGCGCTTCATGCCGTTAATGGCAAATTCGTCTTCGTACCACGACAAAATAGGTGCGCAAAGTTCACTGCTAGGCGCTTTGGTTTTGGCGCGTGCAATCGCCTGTTCGTCCACAAGATTTTTAATAGATTTCGTTCGGGCGCAGCTTGAGAGGAGCAGCACTAACGCGCTGATAACGATCAGCGCGATTTTGTTCATTGCCGCTTCAACCGCATCTGATTTGCCACGGGCGTCGAGCGTTTCAGCACATGCTCAGCCAGCCAAACGGCACTTTTTTTGGCGCGCTTGGCCACAAACGGTAGCGGCATATTTTGATAGTCGTCGTTAAAAACTTCAAAACTATAGTCACCCGCATAGCCCAACTTGTCGATGCGCCGCACAAGATCAATCAAATCATCGTTATGAACGCCTTCACCTGGAAAAACACGGTAGGTGCGGGCCGTCGTCATGCGCTCTTCAAAACTCTTTGTTTCTTGCCATAAAAAGTCAGCCAACTGCACCAAATAGATTTTGCGTGGATCAATAAATTCGATTTCGTCGATTGGTGTCTTGGCGGCCAAGATGTGGAACGAGTCAAGGCAAGTCCCCAAGTTGGGCATATCGGCGCGGCAAATCACATCCCAAGCCGTGTGGTACTCGTTAATCGTTTTGCCCCACGACAGTCCCTCGTAGGCGATCTTCAGTCCCATGGGCAAGGCCAGCATGGCCAGCTTGCGCAGATCAGCAGCAATCTTGTCTAAATCGCTGGTAGCGTGCGCTGATGTTGAGGAGCAGCACAGCAAAAACTTAGCATCCAAGCTTTTTGCCATTTGCAGCATCGATTTCGCAATGTCAATCTTGTACTCGTGCAGGTCGCCGCTGAGTCCCTCGAAGTCACGCAGCACTTGAAAACCCGTCACGCGCAGCCCACTATTTTTAACCGCCGCTACTGCGACATCAATGCCAGCAGGATGACCCACAATGTCATTGGCTTTCAGCATGATTTGCGTAAAGCCCGCATCCAGCGTGGCTTTGAGCTTGGCCTCTAGCGTGCCCGCAAAGGTAATGGTGTCAACACCAAACTCTTCAAAATGAGGTTCGATTTTCATGATGTTTACTTTGTGCTTTGCACCAGCTCAAACATCACCGAGCCCAAATACGTTTTAGTAATCGCACCGCGCGCCTCGGCGTGCACTTCGTTCGATTCGACAAACTCAACGCCCAAGCTTCGTAGCGCCTTCACGGCTGCCATCACATCGGGTACGCCAAGACCGATACGCTGCAATTTTTCGTCCAAATCAATTTCCATCACATCGGGTTCGACCAATTGCCACATGAAGCCCTTGCCAGCCTTGACAGATGGGGCGTTCAAGAGTTTTCCTTTGGGCATGATGCCAAAGCGCTCTTCGTCAGGCACCAGCTTAAAACCCAGCAAAGACTCATAGAACTCGACCCAGTCAAAGCTGCGCTCTGAACCGATGTATTGCACCGTACCAAAAAAATGAATGCCCGCCGTAGCGGCAGGATGAGCATCCACGCCTGGGATGGGCAAAAAGTCCACGTCATAAATCGAAAACTCGTTATAGCGATCAACAAAATAAATGCGGCTATCACCCACGCCGTGAATGGCAGGAATATTCAGCTCCATCACTTCGGACGAAGTCGGTACCGCCCACGCGCCGCGCTCGCAAGCAAAGGCGAAGGCCGACCGCGCATCGCGCACTCTGAGTGCAATCGCCGAAATCGTGGGGGCGCTCTCGCCGCGTGCATCCGCAGGGTGCGCGTTCACGATGACATTCATCGCGCCTTGGCGATACAGCATGACTTCGCGCGAACGATGACGCGCCACAGGCTTAAAGCCCATCATCTCTAGCACTTGACCGAGCGCCTGCGGCTTGTCGGTCGCGTATTCAATGAACTCGATGCCGTCCAAGCCGATCGGGTTGGATGCATCGCTAAACGAGGCTTGCAGTGGCTCGCGCTGTTGTTTCAGTAGGAGATCGCTCATGGGGAAGCCCTTTTAGCCTTTAAAGCTTAAAAAAATGAATCATCCGATTATGTACTGATTGGTTCATAGTTTATTTTTGAAAACTAATCAAAATTTCGCCTAAACGAACACCATATTTACTAAACACCGCTTTATTGAGCATTACTTTCTCGTCAATTAAAAACATCCAGTCGTCAAAATCCAAATTGATCGTGGACTCCTTGTAAGGCGCTGCGAGGACGTAGCGCCACTGCAGCGCGTTACCAGCTACCTTGCCAACAGCCGTACCGACAACATCGGATGCGGAGCCTAACCACTCGACTTGCCCAGCCGGACTGGCGACGCGTTTAAGTGTCCACACTCGCATTTCTTTTTTGCCGTCGCTCCAGTCAAACTTTTCATCAAGCGTGAGCGTCTCGGTGCCACTGGCATCCTTGCCCAGAGTCCCTGTGATGTTCACCACAAAGCGGCGCGTCACCTCGCCCGAGCGATCCATCACCATGCCGTGCCCCACCAATTTGCCATTAAAAAATTCCTCAAGCCTCAATGGAGGACTCTCTTTGGCATAGGTCGAGACGTCCAAAGAAGCGCAACTAGCAAGCGTCATCACGGCGCAAACTAGCCCGAGCATTTTTCGAATGAACTTGCTCCAGAACTTATTTTTTTGTAAATTTGTCATTTTTTTATCCTATGAAAATAAGTCGGTAAGTACCATGCCATAAACGCCGCAACCATCTTCAAAACCGCTGGAATCAAACAATAAAGAAGAATCAATGCCCAGATGTTGCTTGATTTAAAGTTGGGCACATAGCCCAAATAAGCCAATCCCCAAAGCGCCACCCCAGTCGAGATAGCCAGAGCCATTTTTTGCGCCCAAGTCCAAATGCCAAATACGCGGCCCGCTTGGTCGCTTTGCGACAATTTGGCAAGCCTCGTTGCCACAATGCTTTGCGGAAGCATCCACTCAGCACCTAGCAGCAATCCGGTCGCACCGCACACAACCCCAAACCAAAAGGCGACATTGGGGGTGTCCTCCCGTAGTGCTAAAGCAAAACAAAATGCCAACGCAGCAGCAAACATGGCGATAGACCACAAACGCGTGGCGTCATACTTTGCGGCAAGCCGTGGCCAAACGGCAAACCCAAGTGCGCCAGCGCCAAAATAAAGTGCTAAAAATTTTGGTGCTGAATCGCCTAAGCCCAGTACATCGGCTACATAAAAACCAAGCAAACTGGCTGGCAAACTGCCTGCCAACGTGCTGATAAAAAAGACGGCTAAAACCCCTTTAATTTGCGGGTCGACAGCCTGCCCATGCTTGACCTGCGCGCTGTTGCCCTGTGGTGTGCTTGCCGGCGTCACTAACACGTCCCAGCTCTTGCGGAGCGACCAAACGCCAGCTGCAATTAAAGCGGCGCAAATCACACCATAGCTCGTCCAGTCGACAGCCAGGGGCAAAATGCTACCCAGCAAAACACCAGCCAAAGCCAGGCTTTCCCTGACGCCGTAGAGACGCGTGGCAGTTTCTCCCTGCACCACCCACTGCGCCCCCAGCGTGTAGTGAATGATGGACAACCAACCGTAGGACCGATACGCAATCAGCACACACGATCTCAGTAGCGAGGTTTGCCAAAAATCATGCCGATCTGGCTCGGTACTAATGCCAAGCCAAAGAGGGCTCGTCAAAATCAGCAGCACAAAAATGGCGAGTAGTGCTGCCACCCCCAAGCTGATCGGGCGCAAATAGGGTGAGCGCTTTTGATGCAGCCTAGCTATCCAGCGCCCAAGCAGCGGATCGCAAATGGCCTCGACCAAACGTGCGGTTAGCAAGAGCGTGCCTACTGTCATCAAATCAAGCCCCGTAACCTGTACCAGTAGCGTCGGCAGATAGACATAGAGCGGCAGTCCAATTAAGGCCAGCGGTAGCGCTAAAAGTCCATAGGCAAGACGGTCTTTTGTATTCATCCGACTATTTTGACAAATCCTTTGCCCGTGACAAACGCACATTGCGCCTTGGCGGCAGCAACCTTGAATGCGGCGCAAATAGCGACTTTGTAGCCCGCAAGTTGAGCTAGGTATGCGCTAGACACCTCGGGACTCACAGCGGATTTAAAATCAATGACCCACCAAGTCTGCGTCGCTCGCTCCTTGACCAATCGGTCGAGACGAAGCAAGTGTCCCTCATGCATAAGCTCATATTCATTGGCTTGCCAGTCGATTTTTGACGCGTCCCAAATCCACGCGGCGGCACCAATCAGCATCAACTCGGCACGCTTGCCCACGTCTAGCGCATCTTCGGTGGAAAGCGAAAACTCAAGCGCCACGGCCGCTAGCGCTGCCGCGTCCGTACTTTGCCATTGCAGCAAGCGATGCAAGGCTTTGCCTTTTTGTGCTGCGGGGTTTGATTCCTCTGCCTCAAAAGAGGCCTGTGTGGATGGCAATGTCAGCTGGGTTGCAGGTCGCATGAGGCCAGGCTCAATGCGAGCGGCAGGGGCGATGGGCAGGTCAGTCAAACCCTTCCTAGCCTCGGCCGCCACAGGCGTACACAGTGCTTGCAAGCGATGCCAAACGCTTTTTGGGTTTGGGTTGTGAGACTCGGATGCCGACACCACCAGCGTCTGCTTGGCCCGTGTCGTGGCGACATACAGCGTGTTGATCTCTTCCACCTCACGCGCCTTAAAGTCCGCTTCCAGCAAGGATTTGGCGCAAGCAGGCGGATTAGATTCACTCAGCAAAAACACAAACTTCGTCGGCGCAGCATCTTCGGGTTGCCAGTCGATCAGCGTGGTCATGCTTTGCAATTTGCGCGGCTCGGGGTCGCTGGCCAAGAGCACAACGATATCGGCCTCTAGGCCTTTGGCGCCGTGTACGGTGAGTAATCGCATGTTTGACTGCTGATCGACCACGGCTGGCGCTTTGATGCTTTGCACCTTTGCACGCATGGCACGGACGAACGCGTAAGCGCTCAAAAACCGTCCGCCGTCAGTCTGCAAAGCCGCACTGAGTAAGGCTTGCAGGGCAGCATGGCTAGAGAGCCTTATTGCACTTGGCATAGCGGCTAAGTACTTGTTTAAGACATCGCCATCGTCGTAAATGGCTTGCAGCGCATCATGGGGAGGCAAGTTCTGCATCCACGCTTGCCAGCGCGTGAGCTGCTCTTTGATCTGCCCATCCAGCAATTCGAACCA
>JANPAY010000375.1:0-1943 GCA_031430155.1 Comamonadaceae bacterium | reverse complement strand
GCCGTGCATGACTTCGATAGCGAGCATCCACGCGTGACTTTCAATAAAGGTGGTGAGAGTTACGAGATTAAAGCCCGCTTCATTGCAGGCTGCGATGGCTTCCACGGCGTATGCCGCGCTAGTGTGCCCGCAGGCAGCATCCAAAACTTCGAGAAGGTCTATCCCTTTGGCTGGCTGGGTGTGTTGTCGGATACGCCGCCTGTCTATCACGAGGTCACGTACTCCAATACCGAGCGCGGCTTTGCGCTGTCGTCACTACGCTCGATGACGCGAAGCCGCTACTACATCCAATGCGGTATCGATGAAAAAGTTGAAAACTGGAGCGACGATCGTTTTTGGGCGGAGTTCAAAACCCGTATCGACCCCGAGGCCGCCAAGCGTTTAGTGACCGGGCCTTCGCTAGAAAAGAGCATCGCACCACTGCGCAGTTTTGTGGCGGAGCCCATGCGCTTTGGTTCGATGTTCTTGGCGGGTGATGCGGCGCATATCGTTCCGCCGACAGGTGCAAAAGGATTGAACTTGGCAGCAGGCGATGTCAATGTGCTGTCGCAAGCTATCGTGGAATACTTCCAAGAACAGTCCCTTGCTGGCATTGACAACTACTCCGCTCGCTGCTTACGCCGCGTGTGGAATGCCGAGCGCTTTTCGTGGTGGTTCACGTCTCTGATGCACAAGTTTCCTGATACCGAAGGCTTTGGTCAAAAAATTCAAGAGGCGGAACTGGACTACCTTGTGCACTCGGAAGCTGCGCTTCAATCGATCACTGAAAACTATGTGGGGTTGGCGCATTGATGATTCAAACCAACGCCCCATAAACCAAATTCCGCAATTGACGGCGAATGGGGTAAGTGGACGAGGGTAGCAATTGGGTCAACATGACCGCCGCTATGCCTTCCGACGGATCAATCCAAAAGCCTGTGCTAGCCGCGCCGCCCCAAGCGGCCTCGCCTGCTGATCCCATGGTTTGCGCCTGCGCGGGGTCTAGGACGACGCTAAAGCCGAGTCCAAAACCCACGCCTTCATAACTGCTTTCGCTAAAACGCGGCTGTCCCATGGAGGCCATGTCGGCAGCTCGTCCGTCTTTAAATAGGTGGTTTTGTAGCATGTAGCTGACGGCCTTGCGTCCCAAGAGTCGCACACCATCCAGCTCGCCGCCATTTAACATCAGATGGCAAAAGCGCAAATAGTCTGCGCCTGTGCCTACTAAGCCACCGCCGCCCGAGGGGGCGGGAGGTGGTTTTAAGAAGCGTGACGGTTTGGTCAGCGGGAGGGCATCGGTGCCGATGCCCGCTTCGTCCACCAAACTCAAGCCTACGCCTTGCGAGGTGATAGCAGGCACATAGCACGCCGCGAATCTACTTACTTTATTTTGCGGGACATAAAAATTGGTGTCCGTCATGCCCAAGGGCTGCAAGATGGTGCGGCGCATATGGTCGTCGAAAGGTTCGTCCGTTATAGCTTGTACCAAATAGCCTAGTACATCGGTTGCGACTGAATAGTTCCACTGGGCCCCTGGTTGCGCCAAGAGCGGGACATTGGCGAGTTGGTCGATCAAGGTCTCCAGCGTGCCAGAAGGCGCGAGGGCATTGATGCCGCGTGCGCGGTAGAGCGCATCGACAGGTGTTGCCATCATGAAGTCATAGGTAAAGCCAGCAGTGTGGGTGAGCAAATCGCGCACCGTGATGTCACGCGCTTGTGGTTCGGTGGGTAAATTGTTCAGATCAAGCTTTTCTGAGTCGCCAGCGACGTTTGACCCTAATTTGATGGTTTTGCCGCCAGCGCCTTTGCCGCCTGTATAGACCTGCAAGTTGGTCAGTTTGGGAATCCACTTTTTAATCGGATCATCCAATTGCAACAGACCACGTTCCAAGAGCGCCATCACCGCCACGCTGGTGAGCGGTTTGGTCATGGAGTAGATGCGGTAGATCGTGTCTTGATGCCCA
>JANPAY010000374.1:0-5258 GCA_031430155.1 Comamonadaceae bacterium | reverse complement strand
CAGCGCGAGCTGGGGCTGCACGTCTGCCACATCGCCACCTTGGCCGACTTGCTGGGCTACTTGGGCAGCATGGGCGCTGGCATGGGTGAACACGCTACCAAAGCGCAGGCTTACCGCGACCGTTATGGAGTTGATAGTGCTTGAGCACATCGATATCTTCCTGCGGGACTTGCTCGCTAGCCCACAGCTGGCGCTGGTTGCAGAGTCCTGCGCTTCGGAAGTCAAAATTCATAAGACTTTGCAGTCATCACCTCTGCAAAAAGTGAGCGATGCAGAGTTGACCACTCTCTTAGACGCTGATGCGCGTGACAACTACGCGTTTTACTTGCGGTTGCAAGCCGAGCTGCTAGCTGCGGGAAGTCTTGAGGCGTATTACTTGCAACTTGTCCGCAGTGCCGCAGTCACAGTGCCGCAAGAGGTGATCGATGCGCTCGTTGAAAACATCACGCTGCGCATGATGGATGCCACAACCAATCCTACTGTCGATAAAAATATTGCCGTTCAATATGCGGCGTCCGAATGGCTCTACAAACGTCAATCCGTGCATTTGGAAGAAGGACGCGTGATGCACGATGTGCCCCGCGATTCGGTGACCGAGCCACTCGATTTGTCGCATGGCATGGCGAATGAGCTGAGTCATGGCCTCATCTTCCGTTTGAGTAATGCCAATTCAGGACTCAAGGCGCTGTCGCAGGTGCTGGAGAAATGGATTGCACACATGCTAAAAATAGACGTCAACATTCGGCATGTTGCCAAAGTGGATGACCCTGCATGGCGCTGGCATATTGGCCTAGAGGCCACGTCCACAGGTCTTTTGAACGATTTGTACACGGGTGCTGATGTGAGCGAAGACCGACTCAAATCGCTCGTCAGCCTTTTCAAACTAGAGTTTAAAAACGCGAGCGACATGCGCATTGATGTGGTGGGCAAGCCTGTTTATTTAGGCCTAGCGATGGATGCAAATGGCCACGTCAAAATCAAACCGCAAAACTTGTTGTTGAATTTGCCAGTGAACGGCAGTGGCTGATATGAGCGGCCCCTTAAGCGGATTAAAAGTGCTTGATTTGGCCACCATCATTGCGGGTCCCTCTGCGGCGACGTTACTGGCGGACTACGGCGCTGATGTGGTCAAAGTTGAGCTGCCCGTAGTTGGGGATGGTGCACGTGGTTTTCCGCCTTTTAAAGATGGCAAGCCGCTCTGGTGGAAGGTCACTAACCGCGGCAAGCGCTTTATCACGCTGGATTTGCGAAAACCAGCGGGCGCGGCACTGCTGCTCAAAATGCTGCCGCAGTTTGATGTGCTGATTGAAAACTTCCGTCCAGGCACTTTGGACCAGTGGGGGCTGGACAAAAAGACGCTTTGGGCGCAGCAACCCAGCTTGGTCATTTTGCGCGTCACAGGATTTGGGCAAACAGGCCCCAGCCGCAATCGCCCTGGCTTTGCACGGGTCTTTGAGGCCATGGGCGGCCTCACACACATTACGGGCGAGCCTAGCGGCGAGCCCATGCACGCGGGCTATCCGCTCGCCGACAACGTGGGAGGTCTGTTTGGCGCTGTTGGCGTTTTAGCGGCTTTGTGGCGACGCGCCAAAGATCCAACTGCACCTGGCGAGGAGATTGATTTATCGATGACAGAGGCAACGCTCAAACTGCTGGAGTTTTTGCCGATTGAGCACGAGCAGCTTGGCGTGGTGCGCGAACGCTCAGGTAATGCGAGTCAGTACTCTGCACCTGCTGCGGTGTACAAAACTTCGGATGAGCGCTGGGTGTCGCTATCGGGTAGCACCAACGCGCTATTTGCCAATAATTGCCGCGCCATTGGCCGTGCAGATTTGATGGACGACACGCGGTTTAGAGACAACACCAACCGCGTGGCGAATGGCAAAGAGCTCAATCACATATTCGCCACTTGGTGCGCAGAGCGTACGCTTGTGCAAATCTTGGACGCATTCGAGCAGGCGCAAGGAACGATTGCCCCCATTTACAGCATTGACCAAATTGAAGCCGATCCGCAGATGCAAGCACGGGGCGCAATTTGCGATGTGCCTGACGCAGATTTTGGAACGGTTCGTATGAGTACGGTCGTGCCGCGCTTTGCCAATAACCCGAGCACCATCAGCCACAGCGGTGCAGATTTAGGGCATGATACAGATGCGTTTTATGCAGAGCATTTGCAGCTTTCGCCAAGCGAGATAAGGGATTTGCGAGCAGCAGGTGTGATTTGATCGATAGCAAAAAAAAAGCGAGCCGTCATGCCTATTCATGCCAATAACCATCCGCTCATTCAGTTAAACGAGGGTGAGACTGCCATGCTAGAGCGGGTGCAAGCTTTAGTTGCTAAAAAAATTGGCCCGAATGCCAATGCCGTTGGCCTAGAAGATGTTTTCGCTTGGGATACGTTTCGACTTTTAGCCAGCGAGGGCGTGATTGCAACGGGCTTCCCTAGCGCCTATGGTGGCACGGACGCCACGATGGCGCTTCGCGTGCGTATCATCGAAACCTTGGCGGGGGTCTGTTCAACTGCCGCCTCAATAATTACAGGCACGGATTTATCTTCGCGGCCTATCGTGGCGGGCGCAAGCGATGCGCTCAAGCAAGACTTAATTCCTGATCTGTGCTCTGGTAAACGTCAATCGGCCTTTGCTTTGACGGAGCCAAGCGCAGGTAGCGATGTGGCGCGTCTATCATCATCCTACACAGGGTCGGCAGCAACGGGATATGTGCTCAGCGGTAGCAAAAAATTTATTACGCGTGCCGATGTCGCCGACATGTTTGTGGCCGTGGCAAGGCGCGAAGATGGCCCACTAGGCGCAAAAGGTTTGAGTGCATTTGTCGTGCCGAGGGGTGCCGCTGGGGTGCATGTCTCAGACATCATTCCAAAAATGGGTTGGTTTGGCGTACCGATTTGCATGGTGACTTTCGATAAGGTGGCGATACCGGCAACGCAGTTGCTAGGCACGGAGGGGCAAGGCATGGCGCTTGCGCAAGACACCTTGCTTCGTGCGCGTATTGGCCACGCGGCGATTGCACTCGGGCGGATGACGGGTGCGCTGCAAATTGCCACGCAATATGCAGCCGAGCGCAAAGTGTTTGGCCATGCGGTTAGCGATCATCAAGGCATCCAGTGGATGATTGCCAGCATGGCGGCACAAATCGAGGCAGCACGCTGTTTGGTCTACAGCACAGCGCTGCGCTATGACAACAAAGATCCTGATGCCAGTGTCCACGCCTCGATTGCCAAAATGCATGCTACAGATCTGTGCATGAAAATCATGATTGACTGCATGCAATTACTAGGCGGTAATAGCTACCTCAAAGCCTTTCCGCTAGAGCGCTTTATGCGTGACGCCAAGATGAATCAAATTGGCGAAGGCACCAGCGAAGTGCATAAAAACTTGATTGCGCGTTATGTGATGCGTCTGGCCGCACAAATGCCGCAGCATCCTTGCTTAGAGATGGATCCCGATCTTTTTGTGGGCTGACTATTCAATAAAAAGGAGACCTTCATGAAACGTAGAGACTTCAACATTAATGCACTGGGCACCGTGATGGCTACTAGCCTGCCATGGCTCTCACCATCTGCACACGCTGCGCTCCCCATGGGGCCAGGCGGCTTCCCCGATCGCCCCATTCGTATCGTGGTGCCCTATCCAGCAGGCGGTATTGTGGACGTTGTGATTCGCGCCGTTGCCGAGCCGATGAGTAACGAGATGCCGCAGCGCCTCTTGGTTGAAAGCCGCACGGGTGCGGACGGCCGTATCGGCCTAGATTTTGTGAGCAAAGCCCCGCCAGACGGCTATACCCTGTTGGCAGCAACACCACTCTTATCGGTGGGTGAGCACTTGATGGACGACATGAAAGGGCGGTCAAAAGACTTTGTGGGCATCTGCGCGATTGCTTCTGCACCAACTGTGTGGGTTGCTTATAGCGGTCTGCCAGTCAAGACTTTAAAAGAGATGGTGGCACTGGCGAGCGCAAAGCCAGGCGAGATGAATGTGGCCAATCCTGGCGTGGGCAGCTCGCACCACCTCACGCAAGAGCTATTTTTTGACAGCACGGGTATCAAGGTGACCAACGTCAATTACAAAGGACAACCACCGTCCTTGATTGATTTGGGTGCCGGGCGACTTCAGTTCAGTTTGATTTCGCTCAACCTTGCGCTGCCACTCATTCAAAGCGGCAAGCTCAAAGCACTCGCCGTCAATGCATCCAAGCGCACACGTGCTTTGCCAGATGTGCCCACGGTGGCAGAAGCAGGCTTCCCTGATGTGCTCGTCCAGTCGTGGTACGGAGTCGCGGCGCCAGCCAAAACCCCGAGGCCCATCGTGAATTACTTGAGCCAGCAGTTTGCCGCAGCCATGGCGATGCCAGAGATTCGCGCCAAGTTAGATGCGATGGATGCCGACATCATGGCGCTAGACGGCGCGAGTTTTGATGTCAAGATTCAAGACGAGTACAAGCGCTGGGGTGAGTTGATTCGCAGGCGAGGGATTTCGATGAAGTGATTAACCGTGTATTTACGGGAGGATGTTCCGAAAAATGCACGGATGATTCAAACTCAGGTTTGAATTCTCTCCTCGCTGTGGAGAGAATTCGGAAACAGCTAGTTATTCAAAATAGTCACACGCTGTGTGACTATTCGCTTTGCAACTCCGTGATGGCCGCAAGCAATTTTTTCCTCAAAGCGTCTTTATCTTTACCGAAATGAAACTGCCTATGGCAGTTGGGGCATAGCGCCGCGGTATTGCTCACTCGGTCGCTGCCACCATGCGCCAATTGTTTGATGTGATGGACTTCCAAACACGGCTCTCCGTTCTCTTTGATAAATGGCGCGGGTTCAGCGCAAGACTCGCATGAGCCTTTCGCGCGTGCTAACACCCAGTTGACTACAGCAGGATCGCGTACTTGTATTTCGATTGTGACCTGCTTTACTTTTATTTCCGAAGCGAGTCTTCCTTTCGGCGGAGATGTACGCGGCCAGTAAACGTAATTTTGCGGCCCGTTTGCACTACCTTCAGGATTCAGTAATTTTTCATAGCTTACACCTTGCGTGTCAATTACTTGATACGCTGCAATCAGCTTCATTGGTGTTTTATATCTCGCATAGCCTTTATCGTCTTGACCAGTAGCAACTGAGTTACCTGCACGGGTTCCATAAAACAATGATTGCTCATTTGCAATCCAATGTGCAATCATTTCTGTGTTTTGGGGTATTCCGCGCCAATTTCCAGTCCACCACAAATCTTGCAATGTATCGT
>JANPAY010000373.1:0-1624 GCA_031430155.1 Comamonadaceae bacterium | reverse complement strand
ATGGGCTCGGCTGAGAGCGAAAACGTGCAAGGCGAGGTGCAAAAAAAGCTAGACATCATCGCCAACGAAGTGCTCATTGAAGCCAACGAATGGGGCGGTCACTTGGCGGCCATGGCCTCCGAAGAGATGGAGGGCATTTACGTCGTGCCTAATCGCTATCCGCAAGGCGAATACTTGTTGCTATTTGATCCACTCGATGGCTCGTCCAACATCGACATCAATGTCAGCATCGGTACGATTTTTAGCGTGCTCAAAAAACCCGATGGTGATGCAGGCGTGAGCGAGAAGGATTTCTTGCAAAAAGGCACCGCGCAAGTTGCCGCAGGTTACTGCGTCTATGGCCCGCAGACCACGCTGGTATTGACCGTGGGCGATGGCGTGGCGATGTTTACGCTAGACCGCGAGCAAGGTAGTTTCGTGCTGACCGAAGAAAACGTGCGCATCGCTGAGGACACCAAAGAGTTCGCCATCAACATGAGCAATATGCGCCACTGGGACGAGCCCGTGAAGCGCTATATCGACGAATGCTTGGCAGGCAAAACAGGTGTGCGCAAAAAAGACTTCAACATGCGCTGGATTGCCAGCATGGTGGCCGAAGTGCATCGCATCTTGTCGCGTGGCGGCATCTTTATGTACCCATGGGACAAGCGTGAGCCTGAAAAACCAGGCAAGCTGCGCCTGATGTACGAAGCCAACCCGATGAGCTGGTTGATTGAGCAAGCCGGTGGAACGGCCACCAATGGCAAGCAGCGCATCTTAGATATTCAGCCAAAAAATCTACACGAACGTGTGAGTGTGATTTTGGGCGCGAAGAATGAAGTGGAACGCGTAACGGGGTATCACGCCTAAACGGCTTTTTTACCGAGGCGCGACTCCGTGCCTTTTAGCAAGCGCATGAAATTGTCGCGGTGTGCGTTAAGCAACATCGCGCAGATTACGGAAAGGCCAATAGCGATAGGCATTTTGAGTGTCCACACCCCTATCGCGCTACCTAGGCCATAGTACATGGGAACAAATAGAGCACAAACCATAGCCGCGAGCGACGAGTAGCGAAAAAAGAAAGCAATGATGAGCCAAGTGCCAAGCGTCGCAAGGCCTAACGGCCATTGAATCGCAAAGATCACGCCTGCCGCTGTGGCCACGCCCTTGCCGCCTTTGAACTTAAAAAAGACGGGGTAAAGATGACCAAAGAAAGCGGCGAAACCAACCAGCGCCATAGTGACTTCTGGCAAATCAAAATGCTGGCTATTGAGTTGGACGAGCACTACAGGAATGTAGCCTTTGAGCGCATCAAGCAAAAGCGTCAAAACCGCCGCCAGCTTGCTACCCGAGCGCAGCACGTTACTCGCGCCGGGGTTGTTACTCCCGTAACTACGCGGATCAGGCAGTCCGAGTAATTTGCACACAAACACCGCGAAGGTGAGGGAGCCCAGCAAATAAGCGGCAAAAGTGGCGATGAGTGTGTACAGCATAAACAATTAGGGTCTGTCCCTAATTAAATTTTCTTAAACACCAAACTACCGTTGGTGCCGCCAAAACCAAAATTGTTTTTGAGCGCCACGTCAATCTTCACATCTCGTGCCGTGTTGGCGCAATAGTCCAAATCACACTCAGGATCTTGGTT
>JANPAY010000372.1:0-1614 GCA_031430155.1 Comamonadaceae bacterium | reverse complement strand
GGACATCACTTTTTGTCGATTCACAAAAATGGCCAAGTCGCGATTGTGCAAACCAATGGCAACCCCGATTGCCACGTTATTTTGCGCGGCGGCAAAGCGCCCAACTACGACAAAGCCAGTGTGGATGCGGCTTGCAGCGATTTAGCTAAGGCCAAATTGCCGCAAACGCTGATGGTCGATTGCAGCCATGCCAACAGCTCTAAGCAGCACGAAAAGCAATTAGAAGTGGCACGCGACATCGCGGCGCAAGTCGCTGGGGGCTCTAAACAGGTCTTTGGTTTGATGATTGAGAGTCACTTGGTCGCAGGCGCTCAAAAGTTCACGCCAGGCAAAGACGAGGTGTCTAAGTTGGCGTATGGGCAAAGCATTACCGATGCGTGCTTGGGCTGGGATGACAGTGTTGCGGCGCTCAAAATTTTGTCGGATGCGGTGGTGGCGCGAAGAGGTTAATCAAACCGCAAGTTTGAGCGCATCCAGCAACTTCTGGTGAATCCCCCCAAACCCGCCATTGCTCATGCAAAGAATGTGATCGCCAGCTTTCGCAGTGGCGGTTACAGCCTTCACCAAGTCGTCGATATTGTTTGAGACAAATGCCCTTGAGCCCATACTGGATAAGGCTTCCGAGGCGTCCCAATCTAGCCCGCCGCTGTGGCAAAACGCCAAATCCGCATCTTTCAGCGACTCTGGCAATTGCGCCTTCATCGCGCCCAGTTTCATGGTGTTGCTGCGTGGCTCGAACACGGCGAGGATACGATCATTCGATTTGCCCGATGCGTTCAATTGGCGGCGCAGTCCATCAATGGTGGTCGCGATGGCGGTGGGGTGATGGGCGAAGTCGTCAATGACGGTAATGCCTTTGACAACGCCTTTGATTTCCATTCTGCGCTTAACGTTTTCAAAAGTGGCAAGCGCCTGCAAAGCCACGTCCTGTGGGCATCCCACGTGTGCCGCTGCGGCAATAGCAGCCAGTGCATTCATTAAATTATGCTGACCAGATAAGTCCCATTTGATCTTGTCGATGAGCGCATCGTCTTTAGAAAAACGCACCACTTCGCTCCAGCAGCCTTGCGCCAAAACGCGAGCGAGTGCAGGTTCATCCGCGTTTACCACCACGCGCCCTTGACTTGGCACTGTGCGCACTAAGTGGTGAAACTGGCGCTCAATCGCAGCGAGATCGGGGAAGATGTCCGCGTGGTCAAACTCTAAATTGTTGAGCACGGCGGTACGCGGGCGGTAGTGGACGAACTTGCTGCGCTTGTCAAAAAAAGCGGTGTCGTATTCGTCGGCTTCAATCACGAAGTAAGGCGAGTCCGTCAGCCGCGCCGATACGCCAAAGTTAAGCGGTACGCCGCCGATTAAGAAGCTAGGGTTTAAGCCAGCACATTCCAAAATCCAAGCCAACATCGTGCTCGTGGTGGTCTTGCCGTGCGTGCCTGCAACGGCCAAAACGTGTTTTGCGTGTTTGCCTTGCAGGATGTGTTCACCCAGCCACTGCGGACCACTGGTATAGCTGTAGCCCTTATCCAGTATGGCCTCCATGATGGGGTATCTGGGAAGGCCTGAATCTAGCCGCGCACGGGACACCACGTTCCCAACCACCCAGACATCGGGGGC
>JANPAY010000371.1:0-4293 GCA_031430155.1 Comamonadaceae bacterium | reverse complement strand
ACGCCCATGATTTCACCATCGTCTGTCCATGCGGTGATTTCTAAATCAGCAGGGCAGGTCGCTCGCTCGATGGCGAGTGAGTGATAGCGATTGACATCAAATTGCTTGGGCAATCCCGCGAACACGCCAGCTTGGGTTGTTGTGATCGTGCTGACTTTGCCGTGCATCTGCACTTGTGCGCGGATGATGTTCCCGCCCAGCGCTGCCCCAATGGCTTGATGACCCAAGCACACACCAAGGATGGGTAGCTTGCCCATAAAGTGCTGAATCGCTGCAACGCTAATGCCCGCCTCACTTGGCGAGCAGGGGCCTGGCGAGATGACGAGTCGATTGAAGTCGCCATTGTCAAATCTAGTTTGCAATTCAGGCGCGGTGATTTCGTCGTTGCGCACGGTCGTCACTTCTGCGCCGAGTTCGCCAAAATATTGCACGAGGTTGTATGTGAAGCTGTCGTAGTTGTCGAGCATCAGGAGTTTTAATTTTGTAGTCATTTAAAAGCCCTCCTCAACCAACTCGGCGGCGCGGAGCAAGGCACGCGCCTTGGCCTCCGTTTCCTTCCATTCCAGTTCAGGCACCGAGTCCGCCACCACGCCTGCCGCCGCTTGCACGTAAAGCATCCCGCCTTTGACGATGCCCGTTCGGATGGCAATCGCCACATCCATATCGCCCGCAAAACTGATGTAGCCACACGCGCCGCCGTAGATGCCGCGCTTAATGGGCTCTAGCTTGTCGATCACTTCCATCGCATGCACCTTGGGCGCACCCGTTAGCGTGCCCGCAGGGAAGGTCGCTTTGAGCACGTCCATGTTCGACATACCGGCCAGCAGCTCACCTTCGACGTTGCTCACAATGTGCATCACGTGGCTGTAGCGCTCAATGCAAAAGGCTTCGGTCACTTTGACGCTGCCAATTTTGGCGATGCGCCCGATGTCGTTACGCGCCAAGTCAATCAACATTACGTGCTCGGCGCGTTCTTTCGGGTCGTCAATCAGTTCCACTTCGGCAGCTTTGTCTAGTTCGGGCGTTGCGCCGCGTGGACGCGTGCCTGCCAGTGGGCGGATCGTGACCATGTGTTTGAGGTTGTCGCCCTTGTCTTTTTCCAATGACGCGACTTTCTCCTCGCGCACCAAAATCTCAGGTGATGCACCCACCACTTGGAAGCTGCCGAAATCGTAAAAATACATATACGGGCTGGGGTTCAGCGAGCGCAGCGCACGGTACAAGGAGAGCGGCGATTGCGTAAACGCCCGCTTGATGCGCTGCCCCACTTGCACCTGCATGAACTCGCCAGCGGCAATCATTTCTTTGGCTTCCTCTACCGCGCGGATGTAGTCCGCTTTCGCAAAGTCGCGGATGGTGGGCTGCGGCGCGGAGGGCGTAACGCTAGGCGCGGCGACCGATTTGTTGAGCTGCTCGCGCAAGGCAGCTAGTCTGGAGGCCGCACGGGCAAAGGCCTGTGGCTGTGCAGGGTCGGCATAGACGATGAGGTGCAGCTTACCCGAGAGGTTGTCAATCACGGCAAGCTCTTCGCACAGCAGCAGCAAAATATCGGGCGTGCCCAGCTCGTCAGGCGGGCAAGAATTCTCTAACTTGCGCTCGATGTAACGCACCGCGTCGTAACCAAAATAGCCAGCAAGGCCACCGCAAAAACGCGGCAAACCTTGTGAGAGCGCAACTTTGAAGCGCTTTTGGTATGCGGCGATAAAGTCCAGTGGGTTGCCCGTGTCCGTCTCTACAACCACGCCATTGGTCACCACTTCGGTCTTGGCGTTTTTGCCAAAACCAGAGGCGCGAAGCAGGGTGCTCGCAGGTAAGCCAATAAAGCTATAGCGCCCAAAGCGCTCGCCGCCGACCACGGATTCCAACAAGAAGCTGTTAGCGCCTGCGCCACCGAGCGTAGGCGAGTCTAGGGTTGCTGGCGCGGCAAGTTTGAGGTACAGCGAGAGTGGGGTTTCTAAATCCGCAAAAGCCGTCAAAGTGAGCGGGATGCGGTTGTAGCCTTGTGCGGCTAACGTGTTGAATTCAAGTTCCGTCATTGCGTTTCTTTCAAAATTTCTAAAGGCGATGGGCACACTGCAATCGAGGCGCCCGCAAAGGGGTTAGAGGCAGGCTGAATTTGGCGTACGCCAAAGCCAAGCTCCTCGGCCCAGACGCGCAGCCTGTTGACCCGAAAGAAAATTTGAAAAAATGGACATGGGCACTAGTTTAGCAAATTGTTCAAAGAGCGGCCTTTGGCGTCTCTAAAGATCGTCAAGTCTGGATCGACGCTCAAGATATGCCTGATTCCTAACCTTGTGGCAGTCTCCGCAACGCTGGCATCCGCCAAATCCATTGGCAAGTCTGCGTAACGTGTGCAAGTCGCCAAGATGTGATCGAGTGTCAAATTTTGTTCAGGCGTGTCGATCGAAACCCCGCCGCGCTGAATCCAAGCCAAAAAATCCAAGGCCGCTTGGTTGTGCAGGCGTTGACTAAGCAGATGACAGACTTCGGCTAATACCACCCATGTAGTGATGAGTTGAGTTTTCGGGTTTTGCGCGAGCCAAGCGTGAGCTTTTTTATGCCAGCGGTCTTTGCTATCAAAGAGTGCATAGAGCGGACCTGTGTCGATTACCGCCGCAGAAACTCGAACGCTCATTTGCTAGACTGCTTTTGAAGGCGGGCGTATTTCGCATCCAATCCTGTTGCTCGGTGCACACGGCGGTTGCTAGAGCCAGTATCGTCAGCGCTTGCGTACTTGCCGAATAAATCTTTGCCTAAATCAAACGCAGATGCGGTTTTCGGCTTGGTCAATTCCAAATACTTTTCCAACGCTTCGCGCATGAAGTCACTTGCCGTTTTACCAAGTTCGGCACAGCGTGCGCGTAGCGTTTGCTCGAATGATGCTTCAAGTTTTACGGTCATGGTCATGTGTGACTCCTAGAATAAAGGTAATACGTAAATTATTACACATTTTTGGCTTAGCATCCATGCTTATGTCACAGCTTTGCGGAATGCATAGCGTTAGCCTCCATAAGGAAATACATGGCGTCAGCACACGAAATCGCGCTCAAAGTACTACGCTCATTTGGGCCAAACGTAGCTGCTCGTCGCCCGCCTATTACTTATGGTCAATACGCCGCCTTAATTAATCGTGACCCAGCAGAATACGGACTTGCCATTGGGCAAGCGATGCATGCAATTGGAGCAATATGTGTACTCCGTCAACTTCCAGTCGCGCCGCTTTTCTGGGTGCGGCGTTCGGACAACGAGCCTAGTGGAGTATTTGAAAACGATCCGTATGAGCGTCATTACATTGTGGACTCTAAAGACATCGACACTATGTACGTCGTGGCTCGTGAGTATGAATACAGCCAAGAAGAGTTTACCGACCTTGAACTCCGATTAGAAAAATCGCTTGCTTCTGGTAACGTTTTAAAGTGGTCGCCTCATGAAATTTGGCATCTCACTTTTCACAAGAAACCTGAGGGCTCAGACCTCACCTACTATGAACGTGCAATGGCAAGATATCGAATTTTGTTCGAGCAGATAAAAAGCAAGAAGGCGGCTCGAAAATGATGGCAAATTAATTGCTAATCGGACTAGGCCAACGCCGCTCGCATCGCATCAATCACGCCCTTGTAATCCTTCTGTCCAAAAATCGCGCTACCCGCGACGAAAGCATCTGCCCCAGCGTTTGCAACTCTGCGGATGCTGTCCACTTTGATGCCGCCGTCAACTTCTAGGCGAATGTCTTTGCCGCTGGCTTCGATGCGCTTTTTAATCAGTTCGATTTTGCGTAGCGCCGAGTCGATAAAGCTTTGACCGCCAAATCCTGGGTTGACGCTCATCACCAAGATCAAATCTAAATCGTCGATGACCCAGTCGAGCACATCTAGCTCCATCGCGGGGTTGAATGCGAGCCCTGCCTTCACGCCTTTGGACTTGATGACTTGGATGCTACGGTGCACGTGGTTTGACGCGTCGGGGTGGAAGCTGATGTAGTCCGCGCCTGCATCGGCAAAGGCCGTAGCGAGTGCATCCACGGGTTGCACCATAAGGTGTACATCGACTGGTACGGGCGTGCCATCCGCGCGTTTGGCGTGTGGCTTTAAGGCTTGGCAAATCATCGGGCCGAACGTGAGGTTGGGCACGTAGTGGTTGTCCATCACATCGAAGTGAATCCAGTCGGCGCCTGCGGCAATCACGTTTTTAACTTCGTCGCCAAGTCGGGCAAAGTCGGCGGAGAGGATGGAGGGGGCGATGATGTGTTTAGTCATAAGCGTAATTTTCGCATGTTCAAATTCGAATGCTTCA
>JANPAY010000370.1:0-2295 GCA_031430155.1 Comamonadaceae bacterium | reverse complement strand
CGATTCCAAAATCTGTTTGAACAATAAGCTGTCCAGATTGATCTTGTAAAAACTCTCTCAATTTAGGCTGCTCTTCACCTAACTCGATCCGACGGAAGCCTCTTGGCGGAATCGTATATTCAGCGACGTGAATTAATTCGCCATCGTGACTTCGCACATCAATGGTGACAGCCACTGGCATTCCTTCATAGGACTGACTATTGACAAAAATCAATGCCGTGCCAACTTCATCATTTTCTATGACCTCCATTTTGCCTAACATCCAAGGATGTCCAGGTGTTGAGTATGTAAACACAGCTTGATCATGCACAGTCGATATTGTGTTTGCTAGAGAATAGTAATCAACGTTGAAGCGGATAAGGTTCGCCCCTGGATTAGCTTTTGCTTTCAAGAGCACGGTAAAAACTAAGTAGCCTTCAAAGCTTTCTTGCCCAATGGCGCGACTGATCTCAGCGCTGTCAACGACGAGTGTTTCGTCTTGGCGTAAAACACGGGTATTACGCCACCGTTCGATGCCATCTTGATCGATGAGCTGCAGATCAATCTTGAGCGCTTCCTGATAATAATTCCGCCAGAAATAGTTATAGAACACAACCCGCGTCTTGATCTCGCCATGAATAATCCAGGCGGCAGAATTTAAATAGTTCTTTTCCTCTACCTTGGGTACAAACTTACCAACATTTGTCGTCCAAGCTTTGAGCGCCCTACGGCGCAAGCGTTCACCAATAGTGGGTAATTTTTGCGCTTCAAGTAGCATGATTTATTTCCTTATCTAATAGTATGCGATTTAGGTTTGATAACAGGGGACTTCTTGTGCATTCTTTGCGCCAATCATGGCCGAAGCGTATGGCAACAATTTCTTCGACAACTGACTTAATGCATTCTTTTTCTTGATGCGAGGACAATCGATTTCGTGTTTCCTCCAGCACATTCTCAGAGGCGTCATCATCTCGTATTCTTCGTGCAATCAGGGGGGCTTGGGCAAGCGGTCGCGAATGAAAACGGAACCAGCGCCAATGCTCAAGCTTTGCAAACGTTAGCTTATTGAAAACCCTTCCGACAAAGGAGCGTGGCGTTATAAGTTGCTCAGGAATCGCATCACTCAAATCAAAAACAGCGCCCTCCAGCTCGTAGGCCTGCCAACGATAGGCCAATAGGACTCGATCCCAACTCCAGCCATCACGCAATGCGCATTCAAGTTGTTGAAAAAATTCATCAGAGGTTTCGCCTATGTAGCCCAGATCATCGCTTGGATAAAAAGTCAATTCACTTGTATAGCTTAGGTTGGGAATTCCCCATAATGCAAACTCTTTCCCCGCTGATGACCATGACGTTAACCCTACGTCAATGACCTCAAGCCAATCATAGAGAGACATGCCATCGTCGGGCCAGTTCACTCGGACATTTTCAGGCAAATCTCGTAATACAGCCTTAAGCTTTAGCGAATGCTCGGATCCAATAGCCTCCCGTTGATTTGGAAACTCTCGAGGATGCACACGAATCACTAGCGACAAGTCTTGACGGCCAGCAACATATTCAATAACTTTTTCAATCCATTCAATTTGCGTTTGAAACGCCATGCGAGGATTTTGAGGTAACGCGCCAATCGTCTGCGCTGCTGATAGTTCATCGTAACTACTGGTCGCAATGAATAATAGCTTGGAGGCTGCTGGGATCCCCCAGCGCTCGCGAATATCCTGAGGTCTCATCTGACTGTTACCGCCACCATAGACCATGGCGTGATTACCCGCTAACAGCGTCATATTTTGTTGAAGTGCACTACGCAACCCAGCCGCAGTCGCGGGTAACGAGCTGTACCGAGAATGCCACAACTGCAATCTTCGTTTAAATCCTTCAAAAGAGTCTGTCGTAGAAATGTACAACCGTTGCAATCGATTGAACCAGTTCGATCCAGCAAAGACCGAAAAACAGGGGATACCCAGTTTTTCAGCTTGCAAACGAACGACCAAATTCACGGCATATGAGCTACTGTAAAAAATGATTCGATCCGGACGATATTGAGCCAGCAGACTTTTACCTGCATAGAAGGAGACCAAACTGCTTTCAAAGTGCTTAAGGAAATCAGTCCACTCAGTGCTACTAAACTCTCTCTCAAAATACTTTTTACGGTTCAACGTGAAGTTATAGAGCGAGGCTCGACCAACAGGCACGCCATCAAGTTCAAAATCAAACACCGTCTCTGGTTGAATGCTAGCAAGAATGGTATCGATAGTCGAACGCTGCACTGTGTCAAGATGCGAACTGAGCGTCGAATGCGCAAATTGGAAATGTTTT
>JANPAY010000369.1:0-4095 GCA_031430155.1 Comamonadaceae bacterium | reverse complement strand
CACCATGGGTACAAATTGCATTTTTTCTTGTGCAATTGTCGCTTGCGTAGGCAGCGCGATAGGTGGCTTTATGTTTTTGTTAAAAGGCAATAAAGTCACCACCGCGTCTGGCAAGGGTTTGCCTGTTTTATCGACTACTTGCACAGAGACAGTTCCCGCGTACGCGGTCGAAGTTGCAAAAAGTACGGCCAAAGCGCACAGCTGGGTTGCCAGTGGTGCGCGCAATGTGGTGAGTAGGGTGTTCATTTGACGGTAATCACTTCTCTATGCATAGGGGCCAATAAAGCCAGAAGGCGATTTTGCGCTCTAAATGGAATGCCCTTTGCATCCATTGATTGCTGCAAAACTTCGACCAGCGCGTTGAAGTCAGCCTTGGCAATATCAAAGTTGGCGTGCGACGACTTCATGTCCGCTCCTTTATACACGCAAGGCCCACCACTGACCACACAAAACTGATCGGCCAGCTGCAATTTGAAATGTGGCAGATTTGTTTTTTCAAAGAAAGGACGCAGGCGCTTATCAGCCACTATGCGCGTCACAAAATCATCTGACAGCTGCGTAATGCCAGCCTGCGCGCCTAATGCGATATACAAACTATTGTCTTTGGCAGCACTTGGCACAACCGTTTGAGCATTCGTCACTGAAGTACACAGAACAGCAAAGACACAAGCCACGAAGGTGATAGAAAAAGATTTCATTTAAAGCTCCGATACATCGATCAATTAAAAAGCGATTTGCGCAGACAAATAGGTGCCCGTCTGCGCGCGTCCTGCTGTGGTACCTGGCACGATACGGCCTAGGTTGACATAAGCTGCCGTAATCGAGACATGCTTGCTCGGTGCCCACGCAATAAAGAAGTCACGCCAAGCGTCGCCTTGCAAACCTTGTCCCAGACCTGCCGCCTGCCCCGCCACTTGCAGGTTGTTGGGCATCGCGCGGTATTCCGCACCGATAGCAATACAGCTACTCAGCAGATACGCCACAGAGAGCTCGGGCATTACTCTGTATTTGTCATTCGCGCCGCCAAGGCTTGCGCCAAAGCCAAGCAAGCCACTTTGATTCGCTTTGGTGGCGCGAAGCGTGCCATTAACTAAGATGCCTTGCGCGAGAAAAAGTTTGGTGGCACTCACATACACATCAACTCCAGCGCGTTTAGCACCTAGCGTGGTGAGCGTGGCATCTAAACCCGTGCTATCCAGAGATTTGAACTGCGCGCCCACAGCAATTTGCGGTTTCCAGTTGTCGCTATCTAAGACGGCATCGCCCGCGACACGCGCCTTCACACCCAAAATCGTTTGCTTAAGCACCAAGTTGGGCACACTCAGCTGCGGGCCCGTAATGCCCGTATTGAAAGCTTGCCGAGCAATGGACAGTTCATATTGATTATTGAACCCGATCACAGCACCCGCACTGTTGAGCCCATAGTCTTTAGTGGAGGCACGCGTCACATGTACGGCGGCGCCCGTTTCTCCATCGGTGGCATTACTACCAATGACCGCCCACGGTGAGAGGCCACCGCCTGCCGCGCCTTCAATGGTGCTGACACCACCCGTCAGTAACAGTTTGCCTGTATCTGCCTCGGCCACCGCGCAGGCGGTTACTACGCCTAATGCAAGCGTTATTTTCCAAAAAGCAGTAGGGTGTGCCATAGTTAAGTCCTATAAAAAAAGAGTCGCATATAACCAATACGCAGCGATCTGCCTTTTGGATGCACTTTTTTTAAAGAAACTTTAAAAACTAGTGGCTCTAAGCCGTCCTTTAAACAAAACACGCCCCGTAGGCCCGCCTTCGCTAGGCACACCACCCTTGGGCTCTAGGCTGACGGCCAAGAGTGGCAGCTTTTCAATTTGTGCGACTTTTTGATTGTCGGCAGCCAAACGCAGCACAGCGTCTGCGCCCAATACGCCCATGGATTCGGGCTTGCCTCCGCCTTTGCCACTCGTGTCAATCGCCCACAGTTGCAAGGATTTTTCAGCGCCTTCTTGGTAGTTGGACAAACGCTTGAGATTGAGCTTTTGCGTCTTGGCGTCAAACGTCACCAGCACGCTTTCTGTTGCCGCTTCGTCGGTCAGCACCGCCACAAATTGATTGGGGGCTTGTGATTCCATACGGATCACATTAAAGCTGCCAGCAATCAAAAAGCTACTAGCGAGCGCCATGCCCCACGAGGCCCGCTGCCACCACTGCACGCGCGCGCGCAGCGCAGCGACCGTATCTTGCAAATCATCAAACAAACTTCTCGCTCGCGTAAGCACAGGTGTATTGAGTGGCAATAAGTTGCTGATGCGCTTCCACACGTTCGGGCTGGGTTCAGCCGCAGTCGATAGCTCATTTAAAACACCAAGACGAGTTTGCCAATCACTCACTGCCGCTCTTAGCGAGACGTGCTTGGCTGCCAATGTTTCGAACCGACGACGTGCACCACCGCGCAGCGTCCCCAGAACATAGCTGCTAGCGAGGTGCTCGATCAATGCTGTAGTTTTATGTATCTTCATTTATTTTTGCCCCCGCTAGTTATGCAAACGATGCCATGCACGATTTCAGTTGTGCCAAACCACGTCTAATCCACGTTTTGATAGTCCCAATTGGCAAGTCAAACTGACTGGCCAACTCGCTGTGACTCATATCCCTAAAGTACGCCCACACAATCACGTCTCGCTGCTTGGCCTCAATTTTGGACAAGCAATTGCTCAGTGCCCCTGCTTGCTCACCTGCCATCGCTGCGTCTAACAAACCCACCTCGCTAGAGGCTATTTGCTGCGACTCTTCGTCGTCAATGGACTGCATCTTTCCGTCCATCTGACTCGATAACCGTCTCAGCATATCCAGCGCACGGCTTCGCACAATCACACTCATCCACCCTAGCGGTGGGCTGAGACTTGCTCGGTAGTCACTCGCAATACGCCATACATTCAAATAGCACTCTTGCAAAACATCTTCCGCAAGGTCAACCCGCCCCATCATCTTGAGCGCCAGCCCATACAGCTTACGACTGGTGATGTCATACAGCTCACGCAGCGCCGCCTCATCGCGATCAGCAATTCGATCTAGCAAAGCAATCAGGTGTTCGTCAGAGGCGAGTGTGATGGACATGCGTTCATTTTAGGGGCGCGGCCTTTAGCGTTGCCAAATACGCGACTACATCCATCCGATCTTGCACATTGCCCAGACGAAATCCCATCGCTTGCCCTGGAATCACTTGCTCTGGGTCTGTTAGCCAGCGCACGAGCAAGTCTTTATTCCAAACCAGTTCACTTTTCTTCAAAGCTGCCGAGTACGAAAAATCTTTGATGCTGCCCGCCTTGCGTCCAACAATCCCTGCATGCTTAGGCCCCACGCGATTGGCTTCCACGCTGTGGCACCCTGCGCAATTATTTTCGTAAACGGCAAGCCCTCGACTAATCGCTTGATCATCAGCTGCGGCAACACTGCCAGCGGACAAAGCCGCCAGCAACGCCATCCATGCGAGACGATTAGCCACCAAAGCTCAGCGCGCCTGTTGGCAGGGCACGTCCTAATGCGTTAGTCAAAATCGTCCAGTGCATGGTTTCATCTGCAGCTAGCCGACCAGCGATTTGAGCTAAGTCTTTGCTAGCAAACGCAGGGATGACACCAAGGTAGGCATTGATGGCGCCGCGCTCTAACTTAGCCGCCAAACTCAAAACATCGGCTTGGTTTTTGAGTGATCCTGCATCAAGGGCTTTCGCGTATTCGTCTAAAGATTTCTCCATGACGGGCGAGCCACCTAGCTTGCGAATGGTAGCAATCAAGGCATCACGATGCCCTTTGTGATGACCTTGAAATGACACCGCGATATCGAGCACGGGCTTTTGCAAGAGACCACTGCCAGCACCGAGTTGATACGCGTTGATCGCTTCATGCTCAAGGCCGAGTGCGACGTTCAAAATGCCCACGTCTTTGCTGGGGTCAGCAGCCATGCCTTGCGCGAGTGCTTCATTTGCACCTAGCATGGCAATCGCGACGGCGGATAGGCTGCCCGTAGTGCGAAGCCACGCACGACGCGAGCTGAGAACGGAACTAGGGGCAGAAAGAGTTTGAGAAAGAGTTTGAACTTGCATGATGCATCCTTTAAAA
>JANPAY010000368.1:0-1774 GCA_031430155.1 Comamonadaceae bacterium | reverse complement strand
GACACGCATCGTGCCCGATGATGAAGAGTCTGCCGATCATGAAACCTGCGCACAATCCAGCCAGCAATTTAGCCCACCAATGGCTAAGCACGACTGTGCCTGCAAGCGTGGCAAATAGCAAGGCGTAATCTAGCGCGAGTAGAGCGATAGCTCGCACGGTATCTCTTTGCGCGAAGGGCGTAAGCCAGCTACGCAAAACTTTTCGGTGCGGCAGCGGCTGATCGATGGCGATGGGCGTGTTGGATTGCATGTCCCCATGCTATTTAAATGACACCACCCACACTTTGACAAGGATCAAAAACTTTGCGGATATTTAAGAGTTCGATCTAAGAGTCCGTGTGCAAAATTCGCTCACCTTCGCCCTCTAGGTCTTCGAATTGACCTCGGTAAACCGCCCACCATAGCCCCGCAAGAATAAAAAACACGAGCATCACGGATAGCGGTACGAGGAGATAAAGAATGTCCATATGACGAGCTTTCGTTAGATGTTCCGCAGCCGCATGGCATTGCCAACGACCAAGAGCGAACTGCCCGCCATGCCAATGCCAGCAAGCCATGCGGGCAAATAGCCCATGATGGCGAGAGGCACCGCGGCAGCGTTATAGACCAACGCCCACGTCAAGTTTTGCTTGACTATGCGCATGGTGCGTTTGGCTTGCTTGACGGCCAGCGCTATGTGATCCAACTGCGAACCGAGCACCAGAAAATCGCATTTTGACTGCGTGAGAGGTACGGCGCGTCCAAAAGCAAATGACACATCTGCGCCCGCCAAAACGGGACCGTCGTTGAGGCCATCGCCCACCATGCCCACAATGTGCCCTTGTTTTTGCAGCTCTTTCAGCATGGCTAATTTGATATCGGGTGTGCATAGGCCTCGGTAGTCAGCCATGTTTAAGTGATTTGCCACATGCTGGGTTGCTAATTGAGAATCGCCCGATAGCAATTGCACCGAGAGGCGTGCATCTTGGAGCGCTGCTAAAGTTTGCTGTGCATCGGGTCTTACATGCTCTTGAAATTCGAATGAGGCAAGCCATCCTTTTGCATCGGATAGATGTGCCTGCACCGCAGTTGTCTCAAGAGGTTTGACGCTGCAAAACTCAGCCGATCCCCATTGATAAACAGCCGTTTCATTGGATACACCGATTTCGCCCGTGACCCCGCGGCCTGCAGTTTCGGTCTTAGAGATGATTTGCCATGCTGGCGGCGGAGCTGGATTTTGCTGACAGTAAGCAACGATGGACTTTGAAATAGGGTGAAGCGAATCTGCAGCGAGTAATCCCGCCAGTTGGCAGGCCATCAGTTCACTCATGCCGATGCGCGTCTCCACTTTTGCAAGCACCAAACCGTCTTCGGTGAGTGTGCCCGTCTTATCAAAAATTAAAGTATCCACTTTTGATAGCGTCTCAAGCGCTTGCAGGCGCCGTATCAACACACCTTTTTTAGCCAATGCGCCAGCAGACGCAAGCATGGCCGCAGGCGTTGCCAGTGACAGTGCACAAGGACACGTGACAATTAAAACGGCCACCGCAACCATTAAAGCGTGGCTCGGGTCTGTGCGCCACCCCAGTGCAATGATGAGCCCCGCTACCAGCAAGATGCCTATTAAGAATGGCTTGGCAAGTCGGTCAGCTAGTTGTGCCAATTGCGGCTTTTCTAGCGATGCTTGTTCCATCAAGCGAACGATTTGCGAAAAGCGCGTTTGCTCGCCCATTTGTTCAATGCGAACACTGATACTTGAATCTAAGTTATGGCTGCCCGCGATAACCGCATCACC
>JANPAY010000367.1:0-2300 GCA_031430155.1 Comamonadaceae bacterium | reverse complement strand
GATCATCAGCTGCGGCAACACTGCCAGCGGACAAAGCCGCCAGCAACGCCATCCATGCGAGACGATTAGCCACCAAAGCTCAGTGCGCCTGTTGGCAGAGCACGTCCTAATGCGTTAGTCAAAATCGTCCAGTGCATGGTTTCGTCCGCCGCCAAACGGCCTGCGATTTGCGCCAAGTCTTTGCTTGCAAAAGCGGGAATCACACCAAGGTACGCATTGATCGCACCGCGCTCTAATTTGGCTGCCAAACTCAAAACATCGGCTTGATTTTTAAGCGATGCAGCGCCCAGCGCCTTGGCGTATTCGTCTAACGATTTTTCCATCACAGGCGAGCCACCCAACTTCTGAATCGTGGCAATCAAGGCATAGCGATGACCCTTGTGGTGGCCTTGCAACGACACCGCGATATCGAGCACGGGCTTTTGCAAGAGGCCACTGCCAGCGCCGAGTTGATACGCGTTAATGGCCTCGTGTTCAAGACCCAGCGCGACATTCAAAATGCCCACGTCTTTGCTGGGATCGGCAGCCATGCCTTGCGCGAGCGCTTCGTTAGCGCCCAACATGGCAATCGCAACGGCGGAGAGACTGCCTGTGGTGCGAAGCCACGCACGACGTGAGCTGAGGACAGAACTAGGGGCAGAAGGAGAGACGAGAGTTTGAACTTGCATGATGTATCCTTTAAAAATAAAGCTTGTAGGAGAAAAATCACAGAAGCAAAATTTGCCCCTGTCCTTATCAATACGCAGCGTTATTCAAATCGGATTCAAAGCAAGCTCAAAGCAGATTTATGCCTTGCACAGTTTTAGCAACATCTCGCCCATCACTTCAGGCTTTTGATTTTCATTGAGTCGGCTATAGACCTTGCCCTCAATGAGTTGCTTGGCGAGCATCAGCCGCTCGTGGTGGTTGTGTGCCATGCGCAGTGTTGCCGCAATGTAGTCATCGATCGTCCATGCGATACACCAATCGGGCAGACCGATACGTTTGAACATGCCCACGTCAATGTGCTCGGCCAGCTCAGGGCCCGCCTTGCAAATACCGGGCATCCCGAGGAGCGCCATATCCGCGATGCCATTGGTATTGCCATACGGGAAGGGGTTGATGAACATATCGCAGCCAGAAATGATGCGCATGTACTCGGTATATTTTTGATGTGGATAAACAAATGCGCGGCGTTTGAATCCATCATCCAATTGAGCTTCAATCTCTGCACGAATGCGTTGATACAGCGGCCCTACAGCTTGCGCCATCGGAAAGTGAAATTCGAGAGGTAAGCCCTCGGCTTCAGAGCGCTCAGCAATAGAGCGCAACACGCCGATAAATACAGGGTTAATTTTGATGATCGCCGCCGCAACTGCAATGCGCACCACACTGGGCCTCGGCCTTGGCACACGCTGGACTTGTTTTAAAAATTCATCGGGCGTGTCCACATTGGGAATCATCTGCATCACGTTGGCTGGCATGGGCAAGATAGTCTCGCTAAACGCCGCTTGTCCGCTGATGTAGCCCTCATCGGTGATGAAGTAATCCATCTGCGATGAGAACGTGGATGCGCCGTGTCCGTTAGATACCATTTGAATCGGCGCGAGGCGAATGTTCGACAAATACACCGTATGCGGGAACATGCCCACACCCAAGTGATAGACGATGCTTGGCTTCAAGCGGCTTGCCAGCTCACGCGTAAACGCCACAACCTCCAGCACATCGCCGGGTGGTGTTTCATAAAACTCATGAAAAACAGCTTGCCCTTCGTCGCTTGCACCTGAGCGCGGACCGACGCCCACCAGTTTGAATTTATCTCGGAGCGCACGCAGCGTCATCGAGTGCGTGCGGTACACCGCAAAGCCTGGCGAGAACCACTCGGTCACCACCATCAGCACAGGTTTGACCTTCAGTCGTTTGGTCGCGATTGGTGAAGACGCAGCGACATCTAAATCACCCAGTCCGCGCGCCACCAAATGCTGACGGATCAAGGCATTGAGCGATTTTTTGATGGCGTGACGCGTATCCAAAAATCCGTAGCTGCACAGCATGTAGACCTGATGCAAAACTGGCAGCGGCCAACTGGCGAAGTCTGCGCCCTCATGCATGCGCGTTGGCCACCATGCCAGCAAAGCTTCACGCTTTTGATGCGCGGCGGTTGACGCCATCACATTGGTGGAAAGCCACGCAAAAAACAACGACGCGGCAAGCGTTTGATTTTGTGTCCACAGCTGATCGAGATTGAGTGGGAGCTCTGACTCAACGGTCATCAAAAAAATGCACTTCGTTAGCTGGTTCTCGGGGATAGAAAAATCTGG
>JANPAY010000366.1:0-2706 GCA_031430155.1 Comamonadaceae bacterium | reverse complement strand
CGCGACCTTGGTAAGCTGTTTTGCTTGGATTCCGCAAAAGATATTTTGAATATGCTGCTGGCTGAGTGCGATGTGGCTGGCGTGTCGATTGAAGTGAACCGCAAAGCCGCGTCCATCAAGGCTTTGCCAAGTGGCGGCTTTTCAGTCGATGAGTTCACTTGCGAGTCTTTGGTGATTGCCAGCGGCGGCTTGTCTATTCCGACCATGGGCGCATCCGGCTTTGGCTACGAGGTGGCGCGGCAGTTTGGTCACACGGTGCTGCCAACTCGTGCTGGACTGGTACCGTTTACGTTTAGCGACAAGTTCAAGGATGTGTCGGAGCGGTTATCTGGTTTGGCCGTTGATGCGGATTTATCGTGCAGCTCTGCCAACTTTAACGAAGCGGTGTTGTTTACGCACCGCGGACTATCGGGCCCAGCCGCTTTGCAGTTATCGAACTATTGGCAAACGGGCGAGGCGGTAAGCTTGAATTTATTTCCAAATGAGAGCGCGGAAGAATTGTTGGACTGGCTGGTCTCCCTTAAACGTACGCACCCGAAGTCGCTGCTGCGCACCCTGCTTGCAGAGCATCCCACCGTGCGACTCGCAAAAAGTTTGGTGCTGGAACTGCAAAACGAACTGTGGGAGAAGTACGCGGAAACAACCCTATCGCAAATACCCGATACTGCGCTAGCCCTTATCGGGCATGACCTGCAGGCATGGCAGCAAAAGCCATCAGGCACAGAAGGCTATCGCACGGCAGAGGTCACGCTGGGCGGTGTCGATACCACCGAACTATCGTCTAAAACCATGGAGAGCACTAAGCAAGCAGGGCTTTATTTCATTGGCGAAGTAGTCGATGTGTCAGGGCACTTGGGCGGCTACAACTTCCAATGGGCGTGGGCGAGTGGACATGCGGCAGGCGAAGTGGTTTAGCGGCTTACTGAAAAACTGGAGGGCGTTTTTCCATATTCGCTTGCACGGCTTCCGTTTGATTGAGCGAGCCGATCAAGGCGACCTGCTCTATCGACTCTGCGATTAATAACGCTGCGGCATCGTCGCCCAAGGTTTGATTGGTCAAATTAGCTA
The DNA here is from genome assembly GCA_031430155.1 of Comamonadaceae bacterium. Classification (GTDB taxonomy): domain Bacteria; phylum Pseudomonadota; class Gammaproteobacteria; order Burkholderiales; family Burkholderiaceae_C; genus JASGCK01. The sequence goes on along the minus strand of JANPAY010000366.1, from coordinate 1,638 downwards.
ATCGCTTAGCACCTCGCACAGCATTTGGGCTGCGCGAAGCGATGCTTGCAGCCATTGCCCTTGCTTCTAGTAAGGGGTCGTCGCAAACCCTTGTGGCGAGCCCCGATTGCACAGCATCAGCACCCACCGCTATACGGCCTGTGTAAATCAATTCGCGCAGCACATCGTCCCGCACCAAGCCACGCACGAGCACCATGCCCGCCATATCTGGAACCAAGCCCCATTTGATTTCCATGAAACTCATTTGGGTTTGCGGGGTCACTAAGCGAACGTCTGCCCCTAGTGCCAGCTGCAAACCACCGCCAAAGGCCACGCCATGCACGGCAGCAATGACAGGAACGGGAATTTCGCGCCAACCCAGCGCAATGTGTTGCGGCGTATTTGCCAGGCCATTGGTGCGCGGCATCAAATCATTGGTGGGTGAGGCTTCCTTGTCTGCATCCGACATAGCGGTAAAACTTGCCATATCGAGGCCAGCACAAAAGGCCTTACCTTCGCCGTAGATGACGATGGCACGCAAGTCCGCGCGCGTTTTAAGTTGTGCGATCGCTGCAACCAAGGCTTCAAACATCGCGGCGTCAAGCGCATTCATTTTGTCTGTGCGAACAAGGCAAACTTCAGCAACTCCTTTGTCGTCTAGAAGCATGCGGATTCGATTGGGGTGTGTAGAAATATTTTTCATAGGCTCTAGAATAAAGCTTTTTTAAGGAGTGCACATCATGGCAAAAGGTATCCAAGGCGGCAAAGAAGCCAAAAAACCAAAAAAAGATAAATCTCCGCCTAAAGTGCCCACTGGCACGGCTGAGCCCGTTCGCGCCACGATCGTGACCTCGATCATGCCTAAGGGTAAAGAGAAGAATAAGTTCAAGTGATGCCAGACTTGTGCATCCAGCTATAATGCTGGGTGTACAAGTTTTGCCTCAATTTTTGAGGCGTCGCACGGTACGGATCTGATTCATCTGTATCGCAAGTTGTGTGGCTCTAGCCACAGAAAGGGAATCACCATGCTAAAAGCTACTATTGCTGAAGTTGTTAAAGCCAACGCACGCGCCGCAAACGATACGGGCAGTTCTGAGGTGCAAGTTGCACTTTTGACCGCTCGCATCAACGAACTCACCCCTCATTTCAAACTCCACGCCAAAGACCATCATGGTCGCCGTGGTTTGATCCGTATGGTGAATGCGCGCCGTGGCTTGTTGGACTATTTGAAGTCCACAGACGCTGACCGTTACACCGCCTTAATTGCAAAATTAGGACTGCGTAAGTAATTGGTCTGCACACAATCGCTTCTGAAAATTTAAGAACGTCTGAGTTAGGTTCCCTAGCTCAGACGTTTTTTACATCTCAGGAAACGGTTTTATCGTTGTTATTTATTGTTGTTAAGAAAGAAAAATACCATGAGCATTTTTAATAAAGTTACTAAGACCTTCCAATGGGGTCAGCACACCGTCACGATGGAAACAGGCGAAATCGCTCGCCAAGCTGGCGGCGCCGTCGTTGTCAATGTGGACGGCACCGTCGTCCTTGCCACTGTTGTGGCATCCAAAACAGCCAAGGCTGGACAAGATTTTTTTCCGCTTACCGTTGATTACCTTGAGAAAACCTACGCCGCAGGCAAGATTCCTGGCAGCTTTTTTA
>JANPAY010000365.1:0-2553 GCA_031430155.1 Comamonadaceae bacterium | reverse complement strand
CCCGGAATATGTCGCACAAAATCTGGATAAAGCCAAACACAAAAAAGTCGCCATGTTTTGTACAGGTGGCATTCGTTGTGAAAAAGCCAGTAGTTATATGCTGGAGCAAGGTTTTGAAGCCGTCTATCACTTGCAAGGTGGCATTTTGAAATACCTTGAAACAGTGCCAGAAAAAGAAAGTCTGTGGCATGGCGAATGTTTTGTATTCGACCAACGGGTGGCAGTAAAACATGGCCTGGAAGTTGGCGAGTTTGACCAATGCTACGCCTGTCGCATGCCGCTTTCACCAAAAGAGCTGAAATCGCCACAATACACGGCAGGCATTAGTTGCCCACATTGTTATAACTCACTCACCGAAGAAAAAAAGAAAAGTTTAACAGAGCGCCAAAAACAAGTAATTTTGGCCAAACAGCGTGGTGAAGCGCATATTGGGGCAAATAAAAAATCAATTGACAGATGAAATGCAGTTTTAAACGACTGTAAAAATAAGAGTAGTATAGAACTTTGCAGCCCGCATATATTTAGAAATACCTATGATATCTTGGTATGGTCAACTGAAAGTATTTCATGAGCAATGAATCTAAATCCCTTACAGAATTAACTTCCGATTCTTCAACAGACAACGCACTGTCATCAGATTCAATACAAGTAAAAAATGCCCCGTTAGTCATATTAACCACTATTGCAGTCATCTTTGCTTTGGACTGGGCTCAAAGTTTTATTGTCACTATGTTATTAGGTGTGCTTTTAGCCTATGCGCTCAATCCATTGGTAATCCAAATGGAGCGCGTCAAAATTAATCGTGTCATTAGCTCAACCGTCGTTATTTTAGCCTTGATTTGCAGCATTGTATTTGCCGGCTATGCATTACGAGGTCAAGTGCAATCTATTATTTCCACTTTACCTGAAGCTGCAACCAAGCTCACCTCTAGTTTTGCTGTGAAACGTGGAGAGCCTCTTAACAATATACAAAAAATACAAATTGCCGCAAATCGAGTTGAAACAGCTGCTAGCACAGCAGAAAATAATATTGCTAAACCCAAAAAACCAATCATGCATGTTGTTTTAGATGAACGAAAATTTAAAATTGGTGATTTTCTCTGGCGAGGTTCTCTAGGCATTTTTGGCTTTATTGGGGAAGCAGTAACGATGATATTTCTTGCCTATTTCATCCTACTGTCTGGTGATACCTTTAAACGTAAATTGGTAAAAATTACTGGCCCCTCACTCACCAGCAAAAAAATTACGGTGAATATACTCGCTGACATCAATCACTCTATACAGCGCTATATGTATATGTTGCTATTGACCAATATGATTGTAGGTATTTTATCTTGGATTATATTTCGCTTGCTAGGCTTAGAAAATGCGGGTGCATGGGCTGTAGCAGCTGGTTTTATGCACATAGTGCCCTACTTTGGGCCTGTTGCAACTGCCGTTGTCACTGGAATGGCAGCTTATATGCAATTTAATTCGATACTGATGGCATTAATCGTTTCAGGGGCATCGGTATTAATCGCGATTGTTGTTGGCGTATTTATCACAACTTGGATGACGGGCCGCATCGCTCAAATGAATTCTGCCGCTGTCTTTATTGCACTCATCTTTTTCTCTTGGTTGTGGGGTTTATGGGGCATGTTACTTGGCATACCCGTAATATTCATCGTAAAAGTAGTCTGTGAGCACATAGAGCATTTACAGCCCATTGCTGAATTACTGAGTGATTAAATAGCGCACTCATGTGAGTGCTAGCTGAATACTTATAATACTGAATACTTACAGTTAAGGAAAAGCCATCTATTTAGTCAAAATCATCCGCTGATGAACAACTTGGTGAGTTTGGGTTTTGATTCTTTTCAAATCCTTCACGCTCTAATTTCAATCGATAATCACAGCCAGGCAAGTGGCCTTGTAAGCTACCATTAATCTTAGTCGTCACCACTTTACAGTAAACACAGCGATAGGTGTGCGCCTGACCTTCTAAATGCTCTTGAGGATAATCAATGTAATAAGTTTTTATCATGATCTAATTAAACACCTAACTTAAAAAAATTTCTACCACTTTACGGGTCTAAAAATAACCGTTTGCTTAGTCAAGCCCTACGTGTTCGACACATGAACTTTACCAACAAATAGAAACGCCACCTCGAAAGATGGCGTTTCTATTTGTTGGTGGAGCAGGCGGGAATCGAACCCGCGTCCGCAAGCCCTCCACAGACAGTTCTACATACTTAGCCTTGTTGTTTAATTTAACTTGCACCACACCAACAGACAAGCGGTGTACAAGCGAGCTACCTTAAGGTTAATGCGGTGTTAAGTAACCCAACACAACACGTATCCCGTGTATATGACGCTGCGATGGTTTTAAGGCCACCCACCCCACGGGAGAGATGGTGCAGCGTCCAGCCGGTATTAAGCGGCTAGAGCGTAAGTTTCGTCGTTTGCGACTATACTTGTTTCAGCTGTATTTACGAGGTAATCTGATCCTCGGTATGCCCTGCACTGCTTTGTAACCCACGTCGAAACCTGGTCAGCCCCAATGTGAATACTTAT
>JANPAY010000364.1:0-7379 GCA_031430155.1 Comamonadaceae bacterium | reverse complement strand
CGACGACGACAAACCCAGCAAATTCTTTTTAATAGCGTAGGGGGATATCGCCTCACCCGCGATTTTGCAAAGCCACATATGAGAAGTCGCTCATTAAAACAACAATAAGCTCTTGAAATATTGCTGTTTTCTGGTAATCTTAGCATTCTATGAAATTAGCGTTTTCCACTGCCGCTGTTAGTATATTGCTGGCTGCGTGCAATTTGCCGCCGCAGCCTTTGAGTGAGCGTCATGTCAGCGAAAAACCATCGGTCGCTGCGGCATTACCACCCCCTAGCCTGCGCGCTATCCGTCTCCCTGCTATGCCACCAGTGCCAACGCCGCGTGCTGCACAAGAAGTGTTTAGCGTTGTCGTGAACGATGTTTCTGTCAAAACACTTTTGTTTGCCCTAGCGCGCGACAACAAACTCAATGTGGATATTCATCCCTCGGTGGGTGGTCGCGTCACACTGAATGCCACCGATCAAACGCTGCCGCAGTTGCTTGAGCGCATCGCGGCGCAAAGTGATATCCGCTATGAAATAAGCGGTAATTTGCTGCGCGTGCAGCCCGATACGCCTTATTTACAAAATTACGCTATCGACTATGTGAATCTGCAGCGACAATCGAGCAATCAAGTCACCATCAGCGCGTCGCTGGGCGGCGCTACCGCGACTAGTGCTGGGTCATCAGATTCATCCATTAAGTCATCGAGCGAAAATAAATTTTGGGAAACGTTAATTTCTAACGTTTGTCAAATTGTGGTGACATCAAACCAAAGTCGCAACCAGCGCGACGAACAAGCCGACAAACTACGCCTGCAAGACCGTGATGACCGATTAAAGGTCGCGCTTGAGTTGACCAAGGCGACGCAAGCTAGCCCGTCTACCGCCAGCGCAACGCCCAGCGCAGCACAAACTGGCTCGGGCAATGCGGGTGCTGCCGATTTGATGAGGCAAGTCTTAAATACGACGAATACACAAAATACAGCGATTACGAATGCGGTCGTCGCGCCTACAAGCGTCACCAGCGCTGGGGGCACGGGAGCCACAGCAACTGGCGCTACAGCCGCGGCAAATGTGCTGCCTGCAAATTCTGCGGCGACAGCTTGCGGTGTCACCGCTGGAGGAGGGGCTAGTGGCGCCAACAATCCTCTCATGGTTAACAAAGAGTCTGGCATTGTGGGTGTTAGCACGACATCTAAAGGACACGACCGCGTGAGGGCCTTCATTGATCGAGTCATGATGGGCGCTCGTCGCCAAGTGCTGATTGAGGCGACGGTAGTCGAAGTGCAACTCTCGGCCAACTCTCAATCAGGTATTAACTGGTCGCAAATCATCTCCACTGGGGCGGCGCGAGGCTTAACGGTGAACCTCACTTCGTCCTCATCCCTCAGCAGCACGAACGCAGGCACGATTAGCTTTACCAGAACGGGGACGACCATTGGCGATATTTCTGCTGCAGTTAGTTTGCTTGAGAGCTTTGGGACAACCAAAGTGCTATCGAGTCCTAAGTTGTCTGTCATTAACAACCAGACGGCAATCATTAAAGTCATTGACAATTATGTTTACGTCACTCTGTCATATACCCCCGCAACGATTAGCTCTAACGTTGTCATCTCACCCGCCTCGTATACGTCCAACATCAACACAATCCCTGTCGGTTTTGTGATGACTGTGACGCCGCAAATTTCGGACTCTGGTGAAGTCACGCTCAATGTACACCCTAGCATCACACGCGTCATCAGCACCATCGTCGATCCCAATCCGGTGCTGGTCAATGCGACACCACCCATTACCAACCTCATCCCCGTGGTTCAGTCACGCGAGCTCGAGTCTATCCTTCGTGTGCAGAGTGGTGAAATTGCTGTATTAGGTGGTTTGATGCAGGAGTCTAATGTGAGCACGGAGCAAGGCATACCAGGCCTCAACCGTGTGCCCGTAGTGGGAACACTGGCAGGTTCGCGCAGTGAAGTCAGGGCTAAAACCGAACTGGTGGTCTTTATGCGCCCAATCGTCATCAAAGATGCATCCGTCAATGGTGACTATAAAGAATATAAATCACAATTACCGACCAGCACATTTTTTAACGGATCGCCTTCAGAAGCTTGGGGACCAAAATGATGCGGCTATTGTGTGTCTCCCTACTCACTTTCGCGTTTGCGTGTTCCGCACAAAATACCAATCCAAGAGCGGTTCAAGCACCCGCCGAACAAACCGGAACGCCACTTCAAATTCAGCGCGGTACGTTAAAGGCTTCAGTGGATGCTGATGTCCTGCGAGGCTATAAGGCGCTGAGTCAAAATCAGTTCAGCCAAGCTCGCGAGGCCTATAGCCAAGTTTTAACCAGCAATCCTACCCAGCGCGATGCCTTACTTGGCATTGCCTACGCGCATCAAGCGCTTGGCAATACGGACCAAGCCCTCTCGACATTGCGTCGCTTGGTTGAGCTATACCCGCGTGACAGCGATGGCATGAGCGCCTTGTATCTGATCGGTGGGGGCGATTTGGTGGCAGAAGAAACGCGATTTAAGCAATTGCTCGAGCGAAGTGAACACCCTGCTGCCGTGCACTATACGCTGGGCGTCATTTACTTTGAGCAACGACGCTTTGGTGAGGCAGAGCGTGCTTTTAGCCGTGCCTCGTCTTTGTCACCCACGCAGCCTGACTATGCCTATAACTTAGCGTTAGTGCTTGATCAGTTGGGGCGTAGCCGCGATGCTGCCAGGCAATATGTTGTTGCGCTTAATTTAGCCAATCAAACCAGCGCGATCTTCAGTAGAGACTTAGCTCGCGCAAGGCTTAGAATTTTGACAGCTGTGCCATGATTCAAGGTGACGCAAGCAAGGGCTTATTACGCAAAACAGACCGTGAATTAGCCGACAAACTGATTGCCGAGAAACATCTCTCGACCAGTGAGCTCAGCATTGCACTCGCAGAACAAAAACGCCTTGGTGGTTTCTTGCATACGCATATCACGAGACTGGGTTTAATGTCCGCCTCCATCTTGCGTGATATTAGAGCAGCGCAGCTGCAACTACCTGTTGTTGACATCGCCGCACAAAGGCCCGATCCTGCTGTACAGCGCCTGCTATCTGGCTCGCTAGCAAGGCACCACAAAATGCTCCCCGTGGCACGCTCTAGTGCTGGGCATGTCCTACTGGCAGTGACTGACCCCAGCGATCTCATTGGTATTGACCAAGTCACCGCTTATTTGCGCGGACAAGGTATTCTTCAAGTCAAGTTGGGCTTAGCAGCCGATGCCGAGCTACATCGAGAGATCGACCGCGTCTTTGGGGAGCGTGTGTCGGTGGAGAGCATTTTGGCTACAGGCGGTAAAGAGCCGCCCGTAGACAAGATTGTCGAGTCGATTTTGCAGCAAGCCTACGACCAAGAGGCTTCTGACATTCATTTTGAGCCCGATGAATACTTCCTGCGCGTCAGGCTACGCATCGATGGCGTCCTCAAGCAAACGCATTTACTGCACTCTTCCATTTGGTCAGGCTTAGCGGTCAAGCTGAAGGTGCTAGCAGGTATGAACATTGCCGAAAATCGCCTACCCCAAGATGGTCGCTTTGGCATGAAACTAGGCATTAACGATATTGATTTTCGCGCTGCTTGCCTGCCCACTGCGCACGGTGAAAACATTGTTTTACGTTTGCTCGATAAAAACAAAAACATCGTCCCCTTTAAGCGCGTTGACATCAGCGATCATGCGCGGCGCTGCATCAATACCGCTGTCGCCAAACCAGAAGGCATTGTGCTGGTAACAGGTCCGACTGGTAGCGGAAAAACCACGACGCTTTATTCCGTGTTGTCATCGGTTAGCACTGAAGATGTCAACGTGATGACGTTGGAAGACCCTATTGAATATCCACTACCGCTCATTCGGCAAACACAGATTACAGAAAAACTCACTTTTGCGGACGGCGTTCGCGCCTTGATGCGGCAAGACCCTGACGTCATTTTGGTTGGCGAGATTCGCGATCAAGAAACCGCTGAAATGGCTTTTCGCGCCGCCATGACGGGCCACCAAGTGTTTGCCACGCTGCACACCAATTCGGCGCTAGCCGCCGTGCAGCGTCTGCGTGATATTGGTGTGAGCCCCGAGATTTTGGCAGGCAACATGATTGGCGTCATCGGGCAGCGCTTAGCACGCAAGCTTTGCACCCAGTGCAAAGTACCCACTCACTTAACGCCCAACGACCAGAAACTATTAGGTGTTGCAGATGCCGATGTATCCAGCACACGCATCTATAAAGCCGTGGGTTGCGAGCACTGCGCGCAATCGGGCTATCGCGGCCGATTTGTGCTGATGGAAGTGCTGCTTTTCGACGAAAAATTGGACGAACTGATCGCCACCAGTGCCAGCCCGCCAGAGCTGGCCCGATATGCGCGCAGCGTTGGGTTTTTGACGCTTCGTGACGATGCCGTCAGGCGTGTGCTCATTGGCGACACCACCATCGAAGCCGCTAGCCGCGTTGTTAGCTTCGCCGAGCGTTAACACAAGCGAGTTCTGCTATGCCTGTCTACGCCTGGAAAGCCATTAATGCCGACGGTAAAACTATTAGCGGGAAAAGCCAAGCCGTTGACCCGTCAACACTTGCCGCACATATGGAGCAAGCAGGGCAATTGCTTTTAAAAGCCTCCTTGGTAAAACCAGGGCTTTCTTTTGGCAAGCAAAAAGTCGGGCGCGAGCAATTGCTCAACTTTAGCTTTCAGCTCAGCATGATGATGCGGGCGGGCGTCACGATCTTGGATGCCCTCCGGGATGTGTCCGAAGGTGAAGGTAATTCAGCCATGCGCGAAGTGATTGGCAATTTGGTTGAAGGACTATCCAGCGGTAAAACGCTTTCTCAGGCGATGGCGACGCAACCTAAAATTTTTGACGAGGTTTATCTCAACCTGATCCAAGCGGGCGAGCAAACAGGTCAATTGACCGAGGTTTTAGAAGACCTCACTGAGACACTGAAATGGCAGCATGAAATGGCAAGCCAAACCAAGAAGGCGTTGACCTACCCCATCATCGTGACCGTGGTTATTACGGGCGTCATGCTATTCATGTTGGGTTTTGTTGTGCCACAAATCACCCAGCTACTTAAAACACTTCAAATCGAATTACCTTGGCAGACCAAGGTGTTGATGTGGATGTCAGATGGCGTGGTACACCACTGGCCAGTCATGGGTTTGGTTGTGGGATCGCTGGTGATTTTTGGCGTGTTTTTTGCCAAAGTGCCAGGCCCTATGCAGAGCCGAGTGGACAGACTCAAACTGAGCATTCCTATCGTGGGTAAGGTGCTTTCCCGTATTTCGCTGGCTCGTTTTTCTTATGTACTGGCCATGCTGTACGCCGCAGGTGTCACCGTGACAGACGCGCTGAAGGTGGTTGAAAAAGCGGTGGGCAATAAGGCCATGGCCGAAGCCGTGAAGAGCGCACGAATTCAAATTGGAAAAGGTAAAAGCCTCTCTGCAGCTTTTACGGGCAGCGAGCTCTTTCCGCCCATGGTGGTCAGTATGCTACGCGTAGGTGAAGCAACAGGCTCTCTCGATAAATCACTCAAAAACGTCAGCTACATGTATACCCGCGAAGCGCGTGATGCGGTTGAAAACCTGCAAGCCAGTTTGCAACCCATCATGACCGTGGTGCTGGGTGGCATGATGGCGCTCATCATCGTCTTTACGCTGGGGCCACTCTACATCAATGTGATCGGGGGAGGGAAGTTTTAATGCCTAACGCCCTTGATCTCATCAAGAGTTCCAGCCCTCTGCATATCTTGCATCTATCGTCTGGCAAAGCCCATATTTACTTTGCCAAATCAAAAGGTGCCACCCTCGTCGAACCCCCCAGTGGATTGCAACAAGCATCTGATTTAACACTTTTTGCAGCGCAATGGCCAAGCGTGCCTTGGGTTATTTTGGTTGACCAAAGCGAAGAGACTTTTTGGGGTGGTGTGATGCCAGTCATGCGTGGCGCGGCAAAGTCAGCTTGGATTGAGCGTATGTCTGCCCAGTCAGGGTCTGAGAGTCTCTATCGCTGGTCTGAATTACAAGGCAAAAGCCGTTCACAGCCTGATAAAGTTCGCGTGCTGGGGTATACGCTTGGTAGACCCGAAGGACTAACCCCATGGCTGGACGCTTTGCAAGGTTGTGATGCGCGTATTCGCGGCGTCTATTCGCCCGTCATGATGACGCCAACGGCGCTCACGCTGCTCAAAATTAAACCCCTCAAAAACGAAGACGATATCGGCGTGCTCGTCACACCGCATGCCGAAGGTCTTCGTCAATCCGTCTTAGTGGCAGGTCGCGTACGCTTTTCACGCTTGGCACTGCACCCCTTTACCAACAGCGCCGAGTGGTTTGAAACCGTCTACAACGAAACAGCCCGACTGCGTGAGTACTTAATCGGCAGCGGTTTACTGAAAAGCGACCGTGCTGGTATGCATCTTTATGCCGTACTACCGCCTAGCGTGGATGTTAAAGCCGCCAAAAACTCAGCCAATTTGAATTCAAGAGATCACTACCGCTGGGTCGAGAGCCCACTGGCCGAGTTAGTTTATGTTGCCGCCTTAGCAAAAAGTCAACCTCTCTTGCAGCTAGCTCCCACGTTTTATAGCAAACGTGATTTGAGCGTGCGTATCACGAAAATCATCTACATCGCCAGTGCCCTACTTGCGGCGCTTGCTATCGTTTATGCCTCGTTTTCAATCGCTCAGTTATGGCAAAAGCAGCTCGATATTGATGCCGCGCAAGATGCCTCTAGTGCCGCGTCGAAACAATATCAAGCCATTGCCAAAAATTTCCCGCCTACGCCGCTCACGGCTTTGCAATTGGCTGATATGAGTAAACGCTGGGATACGATCAAAGCCGCTGCCCCGCCCAACATGCGCGACATTTTACTGATGGCAGGTCAAACGCTAGCAAGGCATCCTGGCATGATCATTGAGAGAATGGAATGGGTTGGCGAAGTCCCAAGCAAACCGCCCGCACCTGGTGCGGTTCCGGGCTTGCCACCGCCTGCATCTAAAGAGAAAAAAGAAATCGCCACGCTAGTGCTAAGCGGCAGCATCCGCGGCATTGCAAGCGACGATTTGCGTGGCACACGCGATGCACTATCCAAACTCATGCTTGACTTCAACCGCAACCCTGACATTCGAGCCGAAGTCACCAAAAAACCACTAGACCTCAGCACCAAAGCATCGCTGTCGGGTTCCGGCAAGCAAGAGTCTTCTGAACTTAGTTTTGAGATCAAGCTATGGCAACGTTAAACGCACAAGCCGCCGGCTACGACGATGATGATGAAGGGACGGGCGCTGCCGCCCCGCCCAAAGAGCTCGGCTGGAACTGGAAGACCTGGCCCAGCAATCTGCGCCGCGCCGTCGCCATAAGTGCAGGCATGCTTAT
>JANPAY010000363.1:0-3024 GCA_031430155.1 Comamonadaceae bacterium | reverse complement strand
GCGCTCATTGGCAAATGGCACTTGGGTTTCGAGCCTGTTTTTGGCCCATTGAAATCTGGTTACGACGAATTTTTTGGTCCCATATCAGGAGGGGTGGACTACTTCACACACTGTGATTCACGCGGTGTGCATGATTTGTGGCAATCAGAAAAAGATATTGTGAAAGAGTGCTTTGATACAGGCTATTTGACGGATCTCATTACCGATCGAGCGCTTGATTACGTTGATCGAAATACGGGCGCGGACGCATCCAAGCCGTTTTTCATGAGCCTGCACTACACCGCGCCGCATTGGCCGTGGGAAACACGCGATGATGCAGCGCTTGCCGAAGAGATCAAAGACAACATCTTTCATTTGCATGGCGGCAATATCCATAGTTATCGCCGCATGATTCACCACATGGACGAAGGCATTGGCCGCATTGCGACGCGGCTCAAAGAGAGCGGCGAGTTAGACAACACGCTCATCGTGTTCACCTCCGACAACGGTGGCGAACGCTTCTCGGACAACTGGCCTTTGGTCGGCGGCAAGATGGATTTGACCGAAGGCGGTATTCGCGTGCCTTACATCGCGCACTGGCCAGCGGTTATCAAAGCAGGGCAGGTGAGCGAGCAGCAATGCCTGACGATGGACTGGTCTGCCACCATGTTGGAAGCCGCATCAGCCAAGGCTTCTGAGACCTACCCTCTGGACGGCCAATCCCTGCTTGGCTTGCTGGCTGATGGCTCAAAAACCTTTGAACAACCGCTTTTTTGGCGTATGAACCACCGTGGTCAACGCGCCATGCGACTAGGCAATTACAAGTACTTACGAGTCGATGGACATGACTATTTATTTGACTTGACGCAGGATGCCCGAGAGCGTGCGAATCTCGGCAAGCACCAGCCCGAGAGGCTTGTAGCGATGCGGGACGCATGGGAAGCATGGAATTCCACCATGCCAGCCATTCCAGAAGACGCTACCGTGAGCCTTGGCTATGGGCGCGCGGATATGCCGCAGAGGTAAGGCTAAAAACCGATCCCTTGATCTTTTGGTGTGTCAAACGGCAATTGCAACGTTTGGTTGTACTGAGGTAGAACTCTATCCAATTTCTCCACAAAATCAAACCAATCATTACTCAGTTTCATCACTGTGATGTTTGTGATGATTACCTCTCTAAGACGTGGATCACCCATATCCTCTGTTAAATATCTATGCAAATGAGGCTTGCTCACTGCAAGTGCCTTTGATGCCTTAGCTTTCAGTTCTTTCCAAACGTAAGGAGCGAGCCTGTGGTAAGTAATGCTATTTGTCAAGTGTCCGAAATATGCTGGTCTTTTGACTGAGCTAGGGTCATAAGGGACTTGCCTAAGTCTGCAAATTTGTTCGTAATATTCTGGGGGGAATCGCCGTACATACGGACGTAATTCTGGTGCCACGAATAATTGGATGATCGAAGCAAATTCGTTTGCTTTTTTGAATGTGTCATAGCCAGTGACCTTATCTACCAGCCAAATAATCCCCATTGTTGCAAATCCGTGCTGCAACGTCGCGGCACGGTCTGCAATGTGCTGATAGCGCTTATCTAAAAGCCTTTTCCTATCCGCCTCTATTAGTACCGCGCAAATATCGGGAAGCATTTTTGCGTCGTATCCATCGGCAATACCACCAGACGGAGTGATAAATCTGATTGGATTATTAGCGCGCACGTCTAACTCCATGATATTTAAACCTAAATTTCCAAGCCTAGTCATCAAAGCAGGGATTTTGCGCGCTCCTCCTTTCCCGCCTCCTTCTGACATTCCAATTCCTGACTGAAGCGTTCGCATAGTTAAGACGCGAGCCTCTCCCTCTAAGACATAGCACTGTATTTCTATGTCACCAAAGATTATTTTTTTATCTTCTGTCCCACAAATGGTTCTTGGTAAATTAGCCCTATCTTTTTTGGCAGCAACGGCACTCATAGCGATTTCTTTGCGTCTCTCAGGACTCAGAGACAAAGCTCTAGCGACCCCACCTTTTGCACGTCCAGTAAGTTCACTCATAAAAATCTTTCATTTGAATTAAAAGCAAGATTTTACTTGCATTAATTTAAAAAGCAAGTAATTTTTAAGAGGTAACTAGTTGGAATAGGAGTATTTGTGGCTTAGTTGGTGGTCTCGGTGGGCTGTCAACGACCGTGATATGTAAGATTTGACATCAAATGATGCTATGATTTACATATGCGTACCACACTCAACATCGAAGACAGCTTGCTTGCTCGGGCACAAAGCCTTTCAGGTTTGCGCGAAAAAACCGAAATCGTTCGTGAAGGCTTAATTGCGCTGATTGCGCGTGAAAGCTCCAAACGCTTAGCAGCACTTGGCGGCAGCCAGCCTAGTCTGTCTGGTATCCCCCGCAGGCAAAGCGCCACATAACGCCCTGCTAAATGGTCTTAATTGATACATCGATTTGGATAGACCATTTGCGGAAGGCTGATGCGAAATTAATTCAATTGCTTGATGCACAGCAAGTGCTGATGCACCCCTACATCATTGGCGAGCTGGCTTGCGGCAACTTGCATCCTAGGGATGAAGTGCTCAATTTATTGTCTGTGTTACCAACAGCAAGAGTGGCGGACAGGCAGGAAGTCTTGTACTTTATTGAGGCCAATCACTTGCACGGCAAGGGTATTGGCTATGTTGATGCGCATTTGTTGTCATCGGTTGCCCTAGAGCGAACAGCAACGCTTTGGACACGCGACAAAAGACTAGACATTTTGGCGCAGTCGATTGGTTTGAGCTTTACGGTTTAACCAGTCCAGTGAGGCGGTGATGCGAGCTATGCGCAGGTTTAATCCATTGCGGCGCGATTGAGCCAATCACCATTCCAGCAACCGCCGCTAACACACCTGCCAATTGCGCTGGAAACCACGTCCCAATTGGGCTGGCGAGGCACACGAGCCACAGACCAATACCAGCAGCGATGGCAGCCAATGCGCCTTGCGTGGTGGCGCGCTTCCAATACAGACCAAAGACCAGCGGCACAAATGCGCCAACCAGTGTG
>JANPAY010000362.1:0-8081 GCA_031430155.1 Comamonadaceae bacterium | reverse complement strand
GTTTGGTATGCGTCTCGGCTTTGCATTAGCGCTGGCGGTGATTGGCGAGGGCATTAGCGCGACAGGCATGATTCAGTTTCGTCGTGCCAAGACCACGATCAACCCCATGAAGGCGAAAAACGCTTCATCGTTGGTGACAGGCGGCGTGTACCGCTTCACGCGCAATCCTATGTACCTTGGTATGGTGCTTGTCTTGATCGGCTGGGCGGTGTTCTTAGCCAGCCCCATCACCTTGATCTTTGTGCCGTTGTTTGTGCTCTATATCAATCGTTTTCAGATTGCGCCTGAAGAGCGTGTACTAACTTCTATTTTTGGTGCGGTATATGTCGACTACAAGAACAGGGTGCGACGATGGGTTTGAATGAAGCCACGTGTCCAAACTAAAATAGCTAAATCGCAATCAGAAGACATTTGAAGGACATACATCATGGACGCAACCCAACAACGCATCGACGGCCTCGTTAAAGGCAACGACATCACGCTCTTTATGAAGGGCACAGCTAGCTTTCCGCAGTGTGGCTTTTCTGGGCGGGCGATTCAAATTTTGAAGGCTTGCGGCGTGGATACCAAAACGATTCAAACCGTGAACGTGCTGGAAGACCAAGAAGTGCGCCAAGGCATCAAGGAGTACAGCAACTGGCCGACGATTCCGCAGCTCTATGTCAAGGGCGAGTTTATTGGCGGCTCGGACATCATGATGGAGATGTATGAGAGTGGTGAGCTAGAGACGGTGATTAAAGGCTAGGCCTTTTCAATCGGCCTCTTGTGGAATACCTCGTCGTCCTGCTCGTTGGCGTGGGGGCGGGTACGCTGGGTGGCATTATTGGCACGGGGTCGTCGCTTATTTTGATGCCCGTGCTCGTCATTGTTTTTGGCGCGCAGCAAGCCGTCCCCATCATGGCGATTGGCGCGATGATGGGCAATCTAGGCCGTGTCATCACATGGCGCAATGAAGTCGATTGGCGTGCCTGCGCGGCATACGGCCTAACCGCCGTGCCAGCCGCTGCGCTGGGAGTGCATACGTTATTGGCGCTGTCCGCGCACATGATTGAGTTTGCGCTTGGCATCTTTTTTATCAGCATGATTCCGATTCGGCGCTTTATCGCTAGTCGCGCCATTCGTTTTACTGCCATTCATATGGCGTTGATTGGCGCACCTGTCGGATTTTTAACGGGAATCATGGTGTCAACGGGCCCAATCACTGTGCCCGTGTTTACGATGTACGGCTTAGAGCGCGGTGCATTTTTAGGAACAGAAGCCGCTGCGTCGATGGTGGTTTATTTGACGAAGGTGATCACGTTTAAAAGCTTGGACGCATTGCCGCTGCAGATTGTGTGGCAAGGTTTGATTGTGGGAGCTGCTTTAATGCTGGGCTCTTTTATTGCCAGACCGATTGTTCTCAAAATTCCGCCTATCAAATTTAAATTGATGGTCGATCTTTTGATGTTGCTCTCAGGCCTGTCGCTGCTGTGGGCGGCTAGCCGCTAGGCCGCTTGCCACGCCACGCCTAGTAAGGCGTTACCAAGCTCTTGGTAGTTCCGCAAAACCTGCGGGCGCATCCGCAGCGTTTTCAAATGTGACGTATTCCCACGCCTCTGGTGCATCCAGTAGCGCCCGTAGTAGCTGGTTGTTCATGGCGTGACCTGAACGAAACGCGCTGTAGGCCGCCAAGAGTGGGCTTCCCAGCACATACAAGTCGCCCATCGCATCTAACATTTTGTGGCGCGCAAACTCTGCGTCGTAGCGTAGGCCATCCATGTTCAAAATCTTGTCGTCGTCCATCACGATGGCGTTGTCTAAGCCTCCCCCTAGCGCAAGGCCGCTACCGCGCAGCATTTCGATGTCTTTGGTAAAGCCAAAGGTGCGTGCGCGTGCAATGTCCCTTGCATAGCGTCCCGAGCCATAGTCGAACGTGACGGCTTGGTCGGTGCCATCGACGGCGGGATGGTCGAATTCGATTTCAAACTTGAGCGTGTAGCCGTGTAGCGGATCAAGCCTTGCCCACTTTAAATTTTTGCCGCTGCCTGTGCGCACTTCAATCGGAGCGGTGATACGCACAAAACGACGCGGCGCGTCTTGGTGCACGATGCCTGCGCTTTGCAATAAAAATACAAATGCCGCCGCCGAGCCATCCAAAATCGGCACTTCTTCTGCCGTGATATCCACCAGCATGTTGTCGATGCCAAGCCCTGCGGCAGCCGACATCAAGTGCTCAATGGTTTGCACCTTGGCGTTGCTGCTGGAGATAGTGGACGCCATGCGGGTGTCGCTGACCATGTTGGCTCTGACTGGAATATCCACTGCGCCCACAATATCTACACGCCGAAACACGATGCCCGTGTTCACAGGTGCGGGCGAGAGTGTGATGTCGACGCGCTCGCCGCTGTGCAGTCCAACGCCGGTGGCTTGGACGCTTGATTGAAGGGTTCGTTGTGCCAGCATCCTGCTATTTTATTAGTCTGCCTGCTTGCGCAAGAACGCTGGAATCTCTAGGTCATCCATGCCGCCCGACGACAGAGCGCTGACTTTATCGGCCGCTTGTGTGCGGTTGCGGTAAATGGCGGGTATATCGGATTCGCCATAAGCGTTTGGCATAGCGGAGACGACCGCAGGAACAATCGCTGGAGCGTAGCCTGCATAAGTACTAGGCATGCTTGGTGTGCTGGGGGCAAAAGCATGGATGCCACCAGAGCTCAGTCCCATAGCGCCTGCGCCAGCAATGGCGGTCTCCAAAATCGGCACGTTGTCCGTTCCTGTGCGCAGCACTTGCAATTGCGGCTTACCTTGCGACCCACCCTTGCGCTGCAAGCCTGTGGCAACGACGGTCACGCGGATATTGCTTGCGAGCTCATCGTCAGCGGCTGTACCGTAAATCACGTGCGCATCGGGTGCAGCGTAGGCGCGGATGGTGTTCATAGCGAGGCGCGATTCGGATAGCTTGAGCGAACCTTTGGCTGCGGTAATTAAAACCAAGATGCCTTTGGCACCCGATAAATCGACGCCTTCTAACAGTGGGCAAGCAATGGCTTCTTCGGCGGCGCGGCGTGCGCGATCTTCGCCTTCGGCCATGCCGGTGCCCATCATGGCTTTGCCTGTTTCACCCATCACCGTGCGCACGTCTTCAAAGTCGGCGTTGACATTGCCGGGCACGTTAATGATTTCTGCAATGCCGCCGACGGCGTTTTTGAGCACATCGTTGGCGTAGGAAAAAGCTTCGTCTTCGCTGATTTCGTCACCCAGCACTTCCAGCAATTTTTCATTGAGCACCACGATGAGTGAGTCGACATTGGCTTCCAGCTCGACCAAGCCCGCTTCGGCGTTGCCCATGCGGCGACCCCCTTCAAAATCAAACGGCTTGGTGACGACACCCA
Organism: Comamonadaceae bacterium; assembly: GCA_031430155.1. GTDB lineage: Bacteria > Pseudomonadota > Gammaproteobacteria > Burkholderiales > Burkholderiaceae_C > JASGCK01. The sequence goes on along the minus strand of JANPAY010000362.1, from coordinate 4,710 downwards.
CGGTCAAGATGCCCATCTCACGGGCGATGCGAGCCACCACGGGTGCGGCCCCTGTGCCTGTGCCGCCACCCATGCCTGCGGTGATAAACAGCATGTGCGCGCCTTCAATGGCAGCTCGGATATCTTCTTCCGCCATGATCGCTGCCTCGCGGCCTTTTTCGGGCTTGCTACCTGCACCAAGACCCGTGAGTCCGAGTTGAATCACCTTGTGCGCTGCGCTGCGCGAGAGCGCTTGCGCATCGGTGTTGGCGCAAATAAATTCCACGCCTTGCACTTTGCGTTCAATCATGTGCTGCACGGCATTACCGCCGCCGCCGCCTACACCAATCACCTTGATCTGTGTGCCTAGATTGAAGTTGTCATCAATCATTTCTATATCGAGATGTGTCATGGCTGTCATGGTGTGCTCCTTAAAGTTAAAAGAAAATTGCAAAAGAAAAAAGTGAAAAATGAAAATTAAAAATTACTAACAAAAAAATCTTTAAAACGGCCGGAGACGTTTTTGACAGCGCCCGTTTGCTGGGAAGCCTTGTAGCCACGGGCTCTGGCGAGACGGGCCTCTTCTAATAAACCCATCACCGTCGCGGAGCGTTCTTGCGCAACGATGTCGGCAAGTAGGCTGTTGTAGCGCGGTGTAGCGCGGCGCACCGGTTTTAAAAAGATGTCCTCGCCCAGCTCGACCATGCCGGGCATCACGCAAGAGCCGCCTGTGAGCACAATGCCCGAAGAGAGCACTTCGCCGTAGCCTGAGTCACGAATCGCTTGTTGAACGAGTGTGTAAATTTCTTCGACGCGGGGCTCAATCACACCCGCCAGCGCTTGACGTGACAACATGCGTGGGCCACGGTCTCCCAGCCCAGGCACTTCGACTTGGGCGCTGGGGTCGGCTAATAATTGTTTGGCGTAGCCGCTCTCTAGTTTGATGTCTTCAGCGTCCTTGGTTGGTGTGCGTAGTGCCATCGCGATATCGCTGGTAATCAGCTCGCCTGCAATTGGAATGACAGCCGTGTGGCGCAGTGCGCCGCCCGTGTAGATGGTCACGTCGGTCGTACCTGCGCCAATGTCTACCATCGCCACGCCCAATTCGCGCTCGTCATCGGTCAGTGTTGCAAGGCTAGAGGCCACAGGATTGAGCATGAGGTGCTCGACTTCTAAGCCGCAGCGACGCACGCATTTGATGATGTTCTCTGCCGCGCTTTGCGCGCCTGTCACGATGTGAATGTTGGCCTCAAGTCTGATGCCACTCATGCCAATCGGTTCGCGTACATCTTGACCATCGATGATGAACTCTTGCGCCTCCACCAGTAGCAGTCGCTGATCGCTCGGGATATTGATGGCACGAGCCGTTTCCATGACGCGAGCCACGTCTAGCGGCGTGACTTCTTTATCCTTCACGGCGACCATGCCTTTACTATTCACGCCTCGAATGTGACTGCCCGTAATGCCTGTGTAGACGCGGGAAATTTTGCAGTCCGCCATAAATTCTGCTTCGCGTAGTGCTTGGCTAATGCTTTGCACTGTGGCGTCTATGTTGACCACGACGCCGCGCTTCATGCCCTGTGTGGGCGCAAAGCCAATGCCCGCCAGTACGAGTTCGCCAGAGGCGGTGATCTCGGCCACGGCCACCATGACCTTGCTGGTACCGATATCGAGGCCAATCACTAAATCTTTATATTCTTTTGCCATAGTTTGTTTCCTTACTTTCCTTGTCTGGTGGTGACGCCTGCTAGTCGCATGGCAAAGCCGTCTTGGTAGCGCAAATCGAGGTTTTGCAGTGCGTGGGCGTTGTATTTTTGTGAAATGACGGGCAGGGTGCTTAACCAGCGATCGATGCGCTGCATGACATCCAACTTGCTGCCGGTGCCAAGCTCAAGCAGTGCGCCGCTTGATAGCTTGGCACGCCACAGCCCTTGTTGGCTCAGGCCTAGCTCGATGACGGTTTGATTGGGCAAGCTTGCTTTCAAACTAGTTTGCAAGCTTTGATAGAGGGCGAGCACTTCGGCGGCGGCAGTATCGGGGCCTGCTAGCTTGGGCAAGTCATCGGTATCAATTTGTCCACCCGACGCTTCAAAAATTTCACCTTGCGCGTTGACTAAACGCTCGATGTCCGCGTCATTGGCTTCTGCGCCCCAGCGTGCCACAGGAATATGAGCCGTCAACGTCACCGCTAAGGCATTCGGGAAAGTTCGCTGCACGACCGCTGAGCGAATCCACGGCAACGCCTCAAAGCGTTGCTGCGCTGTACGCAAATCAACGTTGAAATAATTACCTGTGAGAGCAGGCAGCACATTGGCGCGCAACGTGAGTGCGTTGTGAAACTGTGTGTCACCACCCACCGTCATGCGCACAATCGAAAACCAAGGTGCCAGCATGAATGCGCGCAAAGCCACGGCAAGTAGAACCGCAAACAGTAACCCAAGTAAGACCACGGTGCTACGGCGCAGCCACACCACTTCGCGCGGTAACTCAAGGCTGGTGCTGCTGGGGATATAGGGCTCGCGGATATGGATCATGTGTGATCCAATCTGGCGCTTTGCAAGATATTCATGCATAGCTGCTCAAACGAGAGTCCAATCGCTTTGGCAGCCATTGGCACGAGCGAGTGACTCGTCATGCCAGGGCTGGTATTGATCTCTAGTAAATATGGCTTGCGGGTTTTGCTATCGATCATCACATCAGCGCGCGCCCAACCACGACAACCAATGGCTTTAAAGGCACGCAGCACCAGGTTTTGAATAGCGCCTTCCTCAGCAAGCGGCAGTCCACTGGGCACGTGGTACTTCACATCGTCTGTGTAGTATTTATTTTGAAAGTCGTAGTCACCATCTGGTGCAGCAATACGAATCAAAGGGAGTGCCGTTGGCTTGCCATTCACCTCTAGCACGGCGCAAGTGACTTCATCACCTTCAATCCATGCTTCGCACAGCGCCTGCCCATCGAGCTGTGAGGCGGCGGCAAAAGCCGCTTCGCACTGCGCAGCGGTGGTGACGCGAGTCAGTCCAAGACTAGAACCTTCTAAAGCGGGTTTCACAATCATCTTGTGCCCGCCTGCTTGAAAGAATTCAAACGCCGCCTCAGTCTCCGAAGCGTTCTTTGCCAAACGCCAAGTCGGTGTCGGTAAACCGTGCGATTCCCAAATACGCTTGGTCATGCGCTTGTCGATCGCAATGGCGCTGGCCATCACCCCTGAGCCTGTGTACGGAATGCCCAGCAACTCCAGCGCACCTTGCACCGTGCCGTCTTCGCCGTATCTGCCATGCAGCGCAATGTGCGCAGCGGTAAAGCCTTCGCGTTTGAGATCACCCAAATCGCGCTCAGAGGGGTCAAACGCCTGCGTGGCAAATCCTAATTTTTCGCCTTGCGATTGCAGCGCTTTCAAGACTGCTGCGCCCGACATCAGCGATATCTCGCGCTCAGCGGAAGCGCCGCCAAAAAGAACTGCGACCTTCTTCATTTCAAAACCTCCGCGCACACGGCGCCAATGGAGCCTGCGCCCATGCACAGCACCACGTCACCATCTTTGGCGAAGCTCTTGATCGCTTTCGCCATCTCATTAATCTTGGGTACAAAAACAGCCTGTATTTGTTTCGATGCCACACGTAGCGCGTGCATTAAGGCGCGGCCATCTGCAGCCGTGACAGGTGCTTCGCCAGCCGCATAGACTTCGGCGAGTAGCACGGCGTCCACACTAGTCATCACACGCACAAAATCTTCAAAGCAATCGCGCGTGCGGGTGTAGCGGTGCGGCTGGAACGCCAGCACTAGCCTGCGCCCTGCAAATGCTCCGCGAGCCGCAGCCAGCGTGGCTTCCATCTCGACCGGGTGATGGCCATAGTCGTCAATCAAAGTAGCAAATCCACCGTCCGATGTTTTGAAATCGCCATAGCGTTGGAAGCGCCTGCCCACACCTGCAAACTTGGCAAGCGCACTTTGTATCGCCGCGTCAGGCACATTCAACTCCACCGCAACCGCAATCGCTGCCAGTGCATTGCGCACGTTGTGCTCGCCAGGCGTATTCAGCGTGATGGGCAGATCGGGCAACTCCACACCGTTTTTGCGCTCGCAGATGAAGTGCATTTTTCCGTTATCGGCGCGCACTTTGACGGCGCGGATTTGCGCGCCTTCGTTTAAACCATACGACGTAATCGGCCGCTGAACCTTATCCAGTATGGCCTGCACGCCAGCATCGTCGGTGCACAGCACCGCTGCGCCGTAGAAAGGCATCTTGTGCAGGAAGTCCACAAATGCCTGATGCAGCCTGCCAAGATCGTGTCCGTAGGTCTCCATGTGATCAGCATCAATGTTGGTGACGACAGCGAGCGTGGGCAAGAGGTTGAGAAAGGACGCGTCTGACTCGTCGGCTTCGACCACGATGTACTCGCCGCTACCCAGCTTGGCGTTTGTGCCAGCGCTGTTCAGCCTGCCGCCAATCACGTAGGTGGGGTCAAGTCCTGCTTCAGCCAAGATGCTGGCAATCAGTGACGTGGTGGTGGTTTTGCCATGTGTGCCCGCCACTGCCACCCCTTGCTTCATACGCATCAGCTCAGCCAGCATGACAGCACGCGGCACGATGGGGATGTGTTTGGCACGCGCGGCGACGACTTCTACGTTGTCCGTTTGCACGGCTGTGGAGGTCACGATGCAGTCGGCGCCTTCGACATTGCCCGCCACATGACCATGCGCCACCTTTGCACCAAGGCTTGCCAGACG
>JANPAY010000361.1:0-2963 GCA_031430155.1 Comamonadaceae bacterium | reverse complement strand
CCAAACTCTTTGCTCATACGGGCAAGCGAGGCTTCGTCAATGTCCACAATCACAAGCCTAGAGTCGGGCTCAGCAGCATGAAAGCGATTGCGCATCATGGTGTCGTAGGTGGTTTGCGACAAGCCGCTCGAGACTTTGAGATAGGTTAAATCCAGCACAATCCAAGCGGAAAAAATAATCACCAAGCCCCAAGTCACCGCGCCAATAGGCAGGGCGGCTAACGCTTTGAGGGAGGCGAGGAGGGATTTCATGGTTATTAAATGGAATTGACTCGTTTATAGCCCATCACCGTGCATCTAACCTCCTATGTTTATAGGAGGGGCAAATAGTTCCATTTACCTTGCCCCATCGCCCACGAGCGCATAAGGAGCCCAGTATGTAGGGTGCGCCGTCGCAGGATTGCTCATCACGGTCAGCATGGCTTGCCTAAGTGATTCAGCTTTGGCTTCCGTAGGTTTGCTCTGATAGTTTTTAAACGTCTCTGTGGTCAAGGTTACCGCGCTCTCGCTGTCCACCGCCCAATGGGTAACGAGCAAACTTCGGCTACCCGCATAAAAGAAACCACGTGCTAACCCTGAGAGTGCTTCTTCCGCTTTGCCATCTGCGGCTGCGGTGTTGCAAGCCGATAGCACGACCCAATCAGCATTGAGCTTGAGCGTGAGCACATCTTCCAAGGTTAAGAGCGGCGCGAGCACGTTTTGCACGTCGTCCCTTGTGCCAGCCATAGCCAATGCGGGCTGCGTGAGGTTTGGCAGGTCGCCTGCCATCAAACCATGGGTTGCGAATGCCACAACGCGTTGCTTGGCGAGATTGCCACTTTTGTTTTGAGCGAGCACGCTCGCGCGCGTCGCTTGACTGCCTAAGATTAAATCGCGGCTGGCATCTGCTCCCAGCGTTTTCGCAATAGCCAATAACTCATCACGCGTTTCTGGCAAAGCAGGAATGTCGGCGTACTTGATGGCGCTCTTGGCATCTTCCTTTTCTAAATCAACGGCAGTGGCGGCGCGGGTTAGATTGATTTTGCGCACTTCACCGCTGGATGATTTGGCGTTACTTGCTAGTGCCAGATTGAACAATGGATCGCCCCAAGCCAGCATGGGCTGCGATCCAGTTTGATGCGGCAGCGCCCGCATCGAGAGCCACGCTGCCACGCTTGGCACATGGGTGATAGCGGCTTGTTTAATGAGCCACGGCGCGTCCTTCATGGCCACAGTTTTAGGGGCGGCAGCCGTTTCCAATACACCAAATGGAATTTGCCCAAGCACACCGCCTGCTGCGATGATGAGACTGGTCTTGCTCGCTAATCCTTGCTGGATGGGGGCTAGCAGCTTGCTATAGAGTTCTTGTGCAGCCGCATGGTCGAATGCGGGCATGCGATTAGTTGGAAGTCCTGCAACGTCTAGGCTTGCGCGAAGGCGTTTGACGAGTGCGGTGAGCTGCGCGTTTGTGATGGCCGCGCGGTGGAATAGCCCCGCGCTGTTTTGATTCAGCGTCCACACGTACACGGCATCGTCCGTGGGTTGCAGCACAACAAGGGTCTCTTCCGCTTTAAGTCTGGCTTGAATCGCGGTTGTTGACGGCGGAAGTGGGCGCACCAATTTTTCGTAATCAGGAAACTTGGCTTTAATTTGCGATTGCAAATCTGTGCGTGTTTTCTCTAACAAGTTGATGCGTTCGCGCATTTGTGCCGCAACGCTAGCAAGGGGAGAGGCTGTACCGCCTGTTTCTCCGCCCAAAAAATTACGTAAACCTGTGACTTCGTTTCGTGCATCTTGATCACGGCGTACCAAATCGGCTAAGGCTTCGTTGGTAGCCGCTGCGCGAATGGCAGCATCACCCAGCGCTTCTTGCACCAGGCCACCGCGTAGCCAATCAGCAACGCCAAGCGCAGCAACAGCATCGTTGATATTGACCTGCGAAGCCGCTTCTAGATAGGTCGAAAAAATCAGCTCACGCATTTCTTTGCGGATACCAATGTTCTCAAGGTACTCTAGGTTTTCGCTCGCCATGTAATCACGCACTGAATTTTGTAAAAGTGGGTAAGCCTGCGCTTTCAATTCTGGGGTACTGCTGCGCCACAGCGCCACACCGTATAGGCCGGAGGATTGGGCGGTAAAAAAATGTTGTGCGCCTGAGGGATGCGGCCCATAGAACTTGGCGTTATTGCTTGCCTCAGTTGCGAACAAGGGCAAGGCCTCTGATGTCATGCCAGTGAATAAGTAGGTACGTGCGCGGTCAGTACGGAACAGGAAGCGGCGCTTTAGTACGGTGTCGTCGCCCGCTAACTGATCTAAGTTTTTGTATATCGTTAAAGCTTCGCCGTACCTCTTTTGTCCAAATAAAGAAATGGCTAAACGGTTTTGCACATTGGCAAGTCTTGGATCAGCCGTTTCGTAATTTAAAACTTGATATCCAACAATGACTTGCCGCGTCAATTTCTCTTGAGCAATAAATTCACGCTGATTAAAGCGTAGCCATGAGGCGTTATTGATAGCGCTAAGTTGGCTGCTTTTTGGCAAATCGACTTCGCGGTAGACGCGCAAATAGTCTTGCAAAGTTGTTTCGGCGGCCGACAACTTTTTGGCATTCATTTCCGCATTGAGCTTGCGCCCTAAGCTGTTGGTGAGGGAGCTGTAAGTGAAGACAGTGGCCAGATCTCGCTTTGCGTTTCCCAGCAATTTTGTGGCTGCTCGCGCATGTTGAATAGCTGACTCCGCGTATTTGATGGATGATTCAAATTTGCCCCGACGCTGCTCTAGCTGCGAATGCGTGAAATTAATATTTGACAACGTTCTTTGCACCTCACGCTGCTGCCCTTCACCTTTAGGGCGCATATTTTTGACTAAGGCTTCTATCTTCTCTATCGTTGCCTTGGCATCAGCATCTTTATTTTGGTTGTATTGATCTTTTGCAAGATTTGAGAGGTAAAACGCGCGTTGATTGTCGCTAGTTGCAGCCTTAAT
>JANPAY010000360.1:0-3449 GCA_031430155.1 Comamonadaceae bacterium | reverse complement strand
CGACGGACCGCCTTCCTTGGTTGTGGTGATGGCGACCGTCTGCCCACTTTGCAGCTTGGTATTGAGTGGCACGAGCACGCCGTCTACTGTGGCACCTCGGCAGCGGTGGCCAATCGTGCTGTGCAGTTGATACGCAAAATCAACAGGCGTTGCCCCTTGCGGCAAGTCAATGATGGCGGCTTCGGGCGTGAGTACATAGATGCGGTCTTGCAGCACGGATGTATCCATCTTTGAACTATCGCTTGACACCTCGCGCTCCCAATCCAACAGCGCACGCAACATCGCAATCTTGCGGTCGTAGTCGCCGCCTGCTTGCACGCCGCTGTAACCTTTTGCCCCCGCTTCTTTGTACGCCCAGTGCGCCGCGACGCCTTGCTCGGCGAGCTCATGCATCTGATGCGTGCGAATTTGAATCTCTATCGGGCGATTTGCGCCACCCGAAAAATCATCTCGAACGACCGTATGCAGCGACTGATAGCCGTTTGATTTCGGCTTAGCAATGTAGTCGTCGTACTCCTCCGTCATGGGCGAAAATCGAGTGTGGATAAGGGCTAGCGCGGCGTAGCAATCATTGACGGAATCCACCAGCACGCGCATCGCACGTACATCGAACACGCGCTCAAACGGCAGGTTTTTACCGCGCATTTTTTTAACAATGCTGTAAATATGCTTAGGCCTTGCATCGACCGAGCACTTGATATTTTGCGCCTGCAAGTCTGCCGCCAACTGCACACGCAGAGCTTCGGTTTTAACAATCCGATCACCACGTTTTTCTTCCAACAAAGAGGCAATGTGTTTGTAGGTTTGCGGCTCTAAAAATCGAAAACTAAGGTCTTCTAGCTCCCACTTGATTTGCCCAATCCCGAGGCGATTAGCCAGCGGTGCAAACACATCGAGCGTTTCGCGTGCCAAGTCCAGCGGCGGGGTCGTTTTAGCTGCCGCATAAAACCTGAGCGTCTGCAGACGGGATGCCAAGCGAAGGAGCACCACGCGCAAATCACGCCCAAACGCCAGCAGCATCTTCCTGATGTTTTCCGTTTGCGACTTCGCCAACGCCCCATCGTCCGTGCTTTTGCGCGAGCGGTCTTGCAACTCAATCAACTGCCGCGTTTCAACGGTTAATCGCGCGACGCTCTCGCCAAAATTTTTAGTGAGCACTTCCAGCGGCTTATTTAGCGAATCCACCGCGTAGAGCAAATAACAGGCGGCTTGCAACTCATCCGAGCTGTCTAGTTGCGCTGCAATCGCAGCCACACTAGAGGCGTGATCCAGCGCCGCTTCGCCAGAAGCCAGCCGCACATCGCTAATCAGGACTGCGGCGAAATCGCGGGCACGCAGGGTGAATTCAGTATCTATTGCCATAGCAAGATTATGGTTTGAATCCAATTGGAATCCATCTGCGTATTAAGAAATGGAGCCTTTCAAACCCACAACCTCTGCTATTTTTTAGGAGCACTCATGAAAACAACATCTACTCGTACAAGCCTAGTCGCTACTGCAGCCTTGACTCTCGCTGGACTCACTGCTTGCGGCAGCATGTCCATGTCGCCCCCGTATTCACAAGCGACACTGCCCGCCAGCGTTCAGGTCCCTGCGGGTCACGCAGTTGCGTGGGAGACGGTTGGCGTCGGCAGCATTACGTATCAATGCGATGCAAAAAAAGACATGGCGAATCAATTTGAATGGCGTTTTGTCGGCCCTGATGCCAAACTGAGTAACCGCGAAGGCAAGCAAGTCGGCAAATACTTTGGCCCACCTGCGACATGGGAAAGCATGGATGGCTCAAAAGTCACAGGCGTACAACTAGCTGTAGCTCCCAGCAGCGCTGGCAATATCCCCCTGCAACTGGTTAAAGCCAATCCCGCCATGGGGAGCGGCGGTATGAATGGAGTCAGCTACATCCAACGCGTTGCCACACAAGGCGGCGTTGCGCCCACAAGCCCATGCGACATGGCAGCGGTTGGCAGCAAGCAAGTGGTGAACTACCAAGCGGATTACATTTTTTATAAGCCGCAGTAGTCCACTGCATCATTTAATCTTGCTTAATCCCCAGCCGCTCGATAATGACTTTCCACTTTTTTGTCTCAGCGGTGAGGGTATTGGCAAAGCTCTCGCTTGATCCCCCCACTACCTCTAAGCCAGCAGCCGTGAGCCGCGCGCGAACGGCTTCGTCTTTGAGCACTGCATCAAACTCACGGTTCATGCGCTCTACAACGGCTTTAGGTGTCGCGCTTGGGACGAGGATGCCGTTCCAAGCTAGCGCTTCAAATTTAGCTAACTCTTTGATGCCACTTTCACGCACGGTTGGAATATCGGGCAAGATAGAAAAACGCTGAGGCGAGCTGACCGCCAATGCCCGCATCTTGCCTGCTTTGACCTGCGGCATGATGATGGTGGGAATGGTAAAAATCATCTGCGTGTCATTCGCGGCAACAGAGAACGTTGCGGGCGGCGAGCCGTTGTACGGGATATGCGTGGCAAAGATATTGGCTTCGGATTTAAAGAGTTCCATCGCCAAATGCGAACTAGAGCCTACGCCGACGCTGGCATAGTTGTATTTGGCTGGATTGGCACGTAAAAACGTCACTAGCTCTTGCGTTGTTTTGACTGGCAAGCTTGCGTTGACAGCCAACACATTGGGCTGGCTGGTCGTCATGATGATGGGGGTTAAATCCTTAGCCGGGTCGTAAGGCAACTTGCTGATGAACTGTGTAAACGCTAGCGGCCCATTGAACGACAGCACAAAGGTATGGCCATCAGGCGCGGCCTTGGCGGCCATGTTGGTGGCAATCGTGCCGCTGCCGCCTGCCACGTTTTCCACGACAACGGGCTGCCCTACGCGCGGACTGAGCTTGTCGCTCATTGAACGAGCAATCACATCAAGCGAGCTACCCGCTGGCGCAGCTACTAAAAACCGTAGCGGCTTGCTAGGCCAAGTGGGCTGTGCGGTTTGAGCGTGTGCCGTCTGCAGACCAAGCAGGGCAAGGGCTACAGTGAAGGTATTCATTAGTTTTTGCATACATTAATCCCGTAAAAAATCGACAACTAGATCGTGCTGATCTTTGGCTACAAAGGTAGGCGCATGTCCCACACCCGCAAATTCGACTAGCCGAGCAGGCACGGACATTTTTTTACCACGTTCGCACATGCTGGCCGCTGTCGTGATGGAAAGTAAATCACTCTCTAAACCTCGTGTAATAAGAGTTTCAGCTGTGATGTCTTCATATAACTGCCACAAAAATGCCTCCCCCGCCATGGTGGATTCACGGCTAGCCATTTTAAAAAGTTGCGCAATCGCAGGGTCGTAAGCAAAGGTGTATTTGCCATCGGCGCATTTTTTTAATTGATGGCGCGAGAGCTCTAACCATGCCTCAGGGCTATGCGGGCCAAAGCTACTGGAGGTTTGCCAAATGGCATCCGCGCCTTGCTGTTCGATCTCAAAAATGCCA
>JANPAY010000359.1:0-13845 GCA_031430155.1 Comamonadaceae bacterium | reverse complement strand
TGGGCGTGCCGCCAATCATGCCAATCGGGGTGAAGTCGCGGATGGGGTCATAAGGCAATTTGCGCGTGGCTGGCGATGTGCCGTGCGTGGCCACATAACCTTGCATCAGGGTATAACCATCTGGCGCAGCTTTGGCTGTGTTTTGCGATGCAATCACCCCGCCGCCACCGCCTTGGTTGTCAACAATAAACGTTTGTCCCAGCACCTTGCCCCAACGCTCTGTGACAGTACGCCCAACCGTATCTGAGCCACCGCCTGCGGCGACGGGCACAATGTAGCGAATGGGTTTGCTTGGGTAAATAGTTTGGCTACTTGCAGGTGTTCCAAGCATCGTCAGCACTGCAAGAATTAGCACTGATTTGAATATGTTTTTCATGAATTTATCGTAGCCTAAAATCTAGGGTTCATTTTTCACTTTGTCTCTCATATTCCTATGGCAACCCCTGCAAAACTAAAACCTAAAAAAGTAGTCCTCGCTTATTCAGGCGGACTCGATACCTCCATCATCTTGAAGTGGCTACAAGACGAATACCAGTGCGAAGTGGTGACGTTTACCGCTGACATTGGTCAAGGCGAAGAAATTGAGCCCGCGCGTGCCAAGGCAATCAAGATGGGCATTAAGCCTGAGAACATTTACATCGAAGATTTGCGAGAAGAGTTTGTGCGTGATTTCGTCTTCCCGATGTTCCGCGCCAATGCGTTGTACGAAGGCGAATACTTGCTGGGCACGTCGATTGCCCGTCCTTTGATTGCCAAGCGTTTAGTCGAAATTGCTAAAAAAACCAAAGGTGACGCCATTAGCCACGGCGCTACGGGCAAGGGGAATGACCAAGTGCGTTTTGAACTAGGCGCGTACGCCCTGATGCCGAACGTCAAAGTGATTGCACCTTGGCGCGAGTGGGAACTCTCATCGCGTGAATCCATGCTGGCGTATGCCGACAAGCACGGCATTCCAGTTGACTTTAAAAAGCGCAAGGGCGGCGCACCGTATTCAATGGACGCGAACTTGCTGCACATCAGCTATGAGGGCGGCATTTTGGAAGACCCCAATTTTGCACCCGACGATAGCATGTGGCGCCTGACGAACTCGCCAGAAAAAGCACCAAACAAGCCGCAGATTGTGGAGCTGACTTATGCCAAGGGCGACATCGTTGCGATTGATGGTGTCAAGATGTCACCAGCGACTGTACTCACGCACCTCAACACGGTGGCAGGCAAGCACGGCATTGGCCGCTTAGACAAAGTTGAAAATCGCTTTGTGGGCATGAAGTCACGTGGCTGCTACGAAACCCCAGGCGGCACGGTGCTGCTGGCAGGCCATCGCGCGATTGAGTCCATCACACTTGACCGCGAAGTGTTGGCGCTCAAAGACGATTTGATGCCGCGCTATGCCCGCTTGGTTTACAACGGATTTTGGTTCTCACCAGAGCGAGAACTGCTGCAAGGTTTGATTGATGCGTCGCAAGCTACGGTCAACGGCATCGTGCGCCTCAAGCTCTACAAAGGCACGATCATGTGCGTGGGTCGCGAGAGCAAAACCGACAGCCTCTTTGATATGAAAATTTCGACATTTGATGATGACGGCGGCGCCTACAACCAAGCCGATGCAGGTGGATTTATCAAGCTGAACGCTCTACGCCTGCGCATTGCAGGCAACTTAAAAGCAGAACGTGCAGCATCAGCCAAAGTCAAGGCCAGAAAGGCTTCCAAGCCAGCCACTAAAAAACCAACAACAAAATCGAAAGCTAAATGATCATGGCAACAGAGACTATTAACAACGTCAGCATCGCGACCAAAGCCAACGTTTACTTTGACGGCAAGTGCGTCAGCCATAGCTTTACGCAAGCGGACGGTACAAAGAAATCTGTCGGTGTGGTTTTGCCTTCCACGCTAACTTTCAACACAGGCGCAGCGGAAATTATGGAATGCGCGGCAGGCAGCTGTGAGTACAAGCTCAAGGGCTCGGACGTGTGGGTTACGTCAATCGCCGGTGAGAAATTCTCAGTGCCTGCGAACTCTAGCTTTGATATCAAAGTGGCAGAGAGTTATCACTACATCTGCCATTTTGGCTAAGCAAAGAATTTTTTTAATTTATCGCCCCATGATTCCTCATTGGGTGAATGCTTGGCCCCACCTTTTTTGAGAGACTCATCTAACTCCTTCATCAGCTTACGCTGGTGCTCTGTAAGTTTGACGGGTGTCTCGACTTGTACGTGGCAATACAGATCGCCTGGGTAACTGCCGCGCAAGCCCTTGACCCCTTTACCTTTCAAACGGAACGTCTTGCCATGCTGCGTACCGTCTGGAATGTCAATGCTGGCTTTACCTGCCAGCGTAGGGACATCAATCTCCCCCCCAAGCGCAGCCGTTGTCATGGACACGGGCACTTCGCAGTGGAGGTCGTCGCCTTCACGTTCAAAAATCTCATGTTTTTTGACGCGAATTTCAATGTACAAATCACCCGCTGGGCCGCCATTGGTGCCGGGCTCGCCGTTGCCCGTCGAGCGAATTCGCATACCGTCGTCAATGCCAGCTGGCACTTTGACTTCTAGCGTTTTATTGTTTTTGATTTTGCCAATGCCATGGCACGACACGCAAGGGTCGGGAATAATTTTTCCTGTGCCTCGGCACTGCGGGCAGGTCTGCTGCACACTAAAAAAGCCTTGGCGCATTTGAACTTGGCCTTGGCCATGACAGGTCGTGCACTGTATAGGCTTGGTGCCGGGCTTAGCGCCCGAACCACTACAGGTAGAACACGCATCCCAGCTCGGGATACGAATCTGCGCATCCTTACCCGCAGCTGCTTCTTCCAGCGTGATCTCCATCGCGTAACTAAGGTCATTGCCTCGGTACACCTGCTGACCACCGCCGCGTCCACCGCGCTGCTGACCAAACACATCACCAAAAATATCGCCAAAGGCTTCGGAGAAACCACCAAAGCCTTGTCCGCCACCGCCGCCCATGCCGCCTCGGTTGGGATCAACGCCAGCATGACCGTATTGGTCGTAAGCGGCACGTTTGTCGGGGTCAGACAGCATCTCGTAGGCTTCTTTGACCTCTTTAAATTTGCCCTCAGCCGTGGCATCGCCCTGATTGCGGTCAGGGTGGTACTTCATCGCCATCTTGCGATAAGATTTTTTGATGTCCTCGTCAGATGCGTTTTTAGGAACATCGAGGATTTGGTAGAAGTCGCGCTTGGTCACCATAGAAGAATTTATTTTTATTTTGAAGAGGATTGGTTAACAACTTTTTCAACGCGCTTATCTGGAATAAACCACATCACAGATACCCCTGCAAATAACGCAAATGAAATCGTCGTGCTCCAAAAAGCCGCGACGATAGCCAAAGCGTACATAAGTAAAGACAGCGGGCCTTTGTGCGTATTTTTTACGCCATCGCCCAAAAGATTTTCAACCCCATGCGTATGACGAATGCTACGCAATAGGACATCGTAGGCAATGCCGCACATCAAAGCGACCACGCCATAAGCAATCACGGGGTTTTGCGCAAAATGGTTTTCGCCCATCCAGGCGGTCACAAAAGGAACCAGTGATAGCCAAAACAGTAAATGCAAATTTGCCCAGAGTATTTGGCCATTCACGTGTTTGACCAAATGAATCATGTGGTGGTGGTTGACCCAGTAGATGCCAACGAAAACGAAGCTCAGCCCATAGCTCGCAAACACGGGCCACAGCTTGTGCAAGTCCACCCAGTCAGCGCCGTGCGGCACCTTCATCTCCAGCACCATGATGGTGATGATGATGGCGATGACACCGTCGCTGAAGGCTTCTAGGCGGGACTTGTTCATGCTAGCGAGGCTTATCCCTTTTTGACTTCTTTTACTTCGGCATCGACCACGTTGTCGTCGTGTGGCTTGGCGGCTTGCTCTGCACCAGGTGCTGCACCTGCCGCGCCTTGCGCCGCAGCCTGCGCCGCTTGCTCGGCTTGCATGTCAGCGTACATCTTTTCACCCAACTTTTGGCTTGACAACTCTAGCGCCGCTTGCGCTTTTTCAATCTCGGCTTTGTCTTCGCTAGTCAGCACGGCTTCCAAATCTTTCAAACCTGCTTCGATTTTTTCTTTGTCCGCAGCATCTAATTTTTCACCGTACTCAGCCAAAGATTTTTTCGTGCTGTGAATCAATGCATCAGCTTGGTTGCGGGCTTGAATCAGCTCAAGCTTTTTCTTGTCGTCTTCGGCATTCAGTTCCGCATCTTTCACCATTTTTTGAATCTCTTCCTCAGTTAAACCTGAGTTCGCTTTGATGGTGATTTTGTTTTCTTTGCCCGTGCCTTTGTCTTTGGCGCCCACGTGCAAAATGCCGTTGGCGTCAATGTCAAAGCTCACTTCAATTTGCGGTGTTCCACGTGCGGCTGGTGGAATACCCTCTAAGTTGAACTCCCCCAAGAGTTTGTTGACAGACGCCATTTCGCGCTCGCCTTGGAACACCTTAATCGTCACTGCAGGCTGGTTATCGTCCGCCGTGGAGAACGTCTGTGCGTGTTTAGTGGGAATCGTCGTGTTCTTAGTAATCATCTTGGTCATCACGCCGCCAAGTGTCTCGATACCGAGTGAGAGCGGTGTCACGTCCAAGAGGAGCACGTCCTTGCGGTCGCCAGACAACACCTGCCCTTGAATCGCAGCGCCAACGGCCACGGCTTCATCGGGGTTCACGTCTTTACGCGGATCTTTACCAAAGAAGGCTTTAACTGCTTCTTGCACCTTAGGCATACGCGTCATTCCGCCAACCAAGATGATGTCGTGGATGTCGCCAACGGCAACGCCAGCATCTTTAATCGCCATACGACAAGGCGCAATCGTGCGCTCGATTAAGTCTTCGACCAGCTGCTCCAGCTTGGCGCGATTGAGCTTCATGTTCAAATGCTTAGGACCCGATGCGTCCACCGTGATGTACGGCAGGTTGATTTCGGTTTGCGAGCTGGATGAGAGTTCAATCTTCGCTTTTTCAGCCACATCTTTCAGACGCTGCAGGGCGAGGACGTCTTTGGACAGGTCAACGCCAGAATCCTTTTTAAATTCAGCAATGATGAAATCGATGATGCGCTGGTCGAAGTCTTCGCCGCCCAAGAACGTGTCACCGTTAGTGGACAGCACTTCAAATTGTTTTTCGCCATCGACATCAGCGATTTCGATGATGGACACGTCAAACGTACCGCCGCCAAGGTCATACACAGCGATTTTGCGATCGCCTTTTTCGTGCTTATCTAGACCAAACGCCAGCGCCGCAGCGGTTGGCTCGTTGATGATGCGCTTCACGTCCAAACCTGCAATACGGCCCGCGTCTTTAGTGGCTTGGCGCTGTGCATCGTTAAAGTACGCAGGCACGGTAATCACGGCTTCAGTCACTTCTTCGCCCAAGTAATCTTCGGCGGTTTTTTTCATTTTGCGCAGAATGTCGGCGCTCACTTGCTGAGCCGACAACTTTTTGCCGCGCACTTCCACCCATGCGTCGCCGTTATCAGCTGGCACGATGGTGTAAGGCATGAGGCCAATGTCTTTTTGAACTTCTTTTTCAGTGAACTTGCGACCAATCAAACGCTTGATGGCGTAGAGCGTGTTCCTAGGGTTGGTCACCGCTTGGTTTTTAGCCGGTGCGCCAACGCGGATTTCGCCGTCTTCCATGTACGCCACGATAGACGGCGTGGTACGAGCGCCTTCTGAGTTTTCAATCACCTTTGTGGTGTTGCCTTCCATGACGGAAACACAAGAGTTGGTGGTTCCTAAGTCGATGCCGATAATTTTTCCCATGATATGTTTCCCTTAAATTAAGTGAGGCTTTAATGCCGATGAATGAGAGTTGGCGATAAACCCTGTCATTTCAAGGGCTATCGGATAAAAATTAACTATTTCGCAACTGAAACGGTTACCAAAGCGGGACGCATCACACGCTCGGCAATTTGGTAGCCTTTTTGCAGTACAGCCACGATGGTATTGGCTTCCTGCTCACTTGGCACCATGCTGATGCCTTGGTGCTTGGAAGGCTCAAATTTTTCACCTGCTGGTGGGTCAATAGCGATGACTTTGTTCTTCTCCAGCGCGTTTTTTAGCTGACGCAGTGTCGCTTCGCTGCCTTCACGCAGTTGCTCTGAGGTTGCGTCCTTAAGCGCGAGACCCGCCTCCAAGCTGTCCAGCACGGGGAGCAACGACTCAGCAAAACTCTCGATACCAAACTTGCGGGCTTTAGAGACATCTTCTTCGGCGCGGCGACGGGCGTTTTGCACATCGGCTGCGGCGCGCAGCATTTGATCCTTGAGGCCTTCGGCTTGCGCCTTCAAAATAACCATTTCGCCGAGCGCTTGGGAAAGCTCATCCACAGGAGAATCTTGTTGCAAATCGGCCGCTAATTGCTCTTCAGGGCTAAGCTCAGTCGGCTTTTGATCTTCAGGTTTTGGTAATTCAGACATAACGAATACAGAGTTTAAAAATTGATAACCCTACCGAAGTAGGGTTAATCGCGTCGATTTCAATAGCACACCGACCAATTTGACCATAATTTTCTAATTTTTTAAAGGCAAAGCCGACTCAATTGCAAAACGCAGGAGCGCTGCGCCGCTGTCCAAACTAAAACGCTGCCTGATATTGGCGCGATGCACATCGACAGTCCTAGGATCAATCAATAGCCTCCTTGCGATCTCTTTGCTGGTCAATCCCTCAGCAACCAATGCCAGCACTTCACGCTCGCGCGGAGTCATCACGGGTTGTTGTTGCCGTCTGTCGATGGCAAGTTTTAGCTCAACTGGATAAAAAGTTGACCCCGTCATGACTGACTCAATCGCTTTGACTAACTCGTGAACCTCGGAATCTTTAGTTAAAAATCCTTCAGCACCCGCATCAAAAGCCTGAAGCATAGACTCCGCATCCGTCAGCGCAGTAAACACGACGTACCGGATATGGGGCTGGCTTTGGCGGAGCGCTTTAATGAAGTCGATACCACTCATCGGGCTCATTTGCAGATCCGTAAGCACGATATCGGGGAGTAGCTGCTCCGTCAAAATGAATGCTTGCTGGGCAGTGCCAGTTTGGCCTACGACTTGAATGAGAGGGCTATAGACCGTCAATAAATTGACAAGACTGTCCCGCAGTACAGGATGGTCGTCCACAATCAACAAGCGAATAGGTATGGGTTTCATCGGGTTAGCCTACGTTGACTTCTAGCAATGGAATTTCAGCACGTAAACACGTACCACTGGGCGTTGACTCGACAAGGCAGCTTCCACTTTGCATTTCAATTCGCTCTCGCATATTGATTAAGCCCAGACCTGAACGAACGGGTCGTAGCGTGTCTTGTAGATCAAAGCCTTTACCATCATCACGAATTTCCAAGATCAATTGCGCTGCAGCGTGGGTTAGTTGTAAGTGCACTTGATGCGCACCAGCATGTCGTTCGATATTGGATAGCGCCTCTTGCGTCACTCGAAAAATCGCGGTCGCAATAGCCTCAGACAGGGGTGGCAACGTAGAGATTTTGACATCTACCGCCACTCCAGAGCGCTGCGTGAACTCGCGCGCCATCTGTGTCACGGCATTGCTCAAGTCCAAATCATCCAACATCGAGGGACGCAAATTATGAGAAATACGGCTCACGTCTTTCATTAGTCTTTGCAAAAGCGTCATACAATTTTTGAGTGGCAAGGCCACTTTAGGGAGACTTTGTTCAATCTGAATCAGCGCTGTTTCTAAAGAAAACTTCGCGGAGGCCAGCATTTGACTAATACCGTCATGTAGTTCCCGTGATACCCGCGTGCGTTCTTCTTCTTGTGAACTTACAACACGGTGCGCCATCACACGGAGCTTTTTATCGGCGCTGCGCTGCTCATGCAGATTCAGCAGCAAACCGCCAACAGCCACCAGCAGCAGAGCGGCGGATGCAATGAGGAGCACTTGGTTGCGCGTCTTCTCCATCGCACGGGTAGTCGACTGAACCACTAGGGCTTGCGTTTCTTGCAAGTGGTCTAGATAGAGCCCCGTGCCAATCATCCAACCAAATTCTGGCACGACTTCGACGTAGCCCAGCTTGCGCTCTTCACGTGCGGTGGAAGGTCTGTGCCACATGTAATCGACAAATCCCCCGCCCGCAATCGCCTGTTTGGTAAGCCGCTGGATGATAGGACTGCCACTACTGTCACGCATCTCCCAATGATTGCCGCCTTCTAAATTTGGCAATCTTGGATGCATCAGATTTTTACCCTGCAAGTCATAGACAAAAAAGTAATTGTCGTCCCCCAGATCCATGCGCCGCAGCACACCTAAAGCCTCGCGCTTGGCAGGCTCTAAGTTGGCGGGATTTGAATCGATCTGCTCAATTGCACGTCGCCCTAACTTGACAAAATGTTGTATCTCTGCTTTGCGTGCCTGTAACAAAATCGGCTGAACGACAGCGCTTTGGGCCTCTGCCAACTGGTCAAATTGCTGACGAGCCACTAGCACCACCGCAACCAAAGCCAAAACCAGCGGCAAAACCGCCACAAGCACCAGCATGAGTCGCAAGTTACTGGAAGCGTTATGGCGGTATTTCATCTCTTAGATTTTGCAGTATTGTCATAAAGGGAAAACCAGTATGTATTCGCACATGAACGGCATGAAGAACACCCCAATGCCAATATTTTGCAAAGTCTGGATAATGAAAGTTTCTAAATTATTTAGGAGTTCACTATGGTCACTCGAATATCCAAATGGTTTAGCGCACTCTTGGTCGTTGCCATCGCGGGCAATGCGACATCCCAAACAACGGCGGCGCCAAGCATCAAAATTGGCGTCATCGGGCCGTTTACGGGCGCATCTTCAGACTTTGGCATACCCATGCTTCAAGGAGTCAAGCTTGCGATAGATGAGATCAACGCCGTCGGAGGATATTTGGGGCGTCCGTTTGCGCTTATTGTCAAAGATGATCAAGGCGATCCCGATGTGGGGCTTAAAAATGCACGGGAATTAGCGACCGAAGGCGTGCTCACTACGATCGGCTTTTGCAATACAGGTGTAGCGATGAAAGCGCTTGACGTATTCCAAGCAGCCAAAATTCCGCTTATCGTGCCTTGCGCAACAGGTACACCGCTCACAGCTAAATACCCCGCACCAGAAAGTTACATTTTTCGGACCTCTGCGCGCGATGCTATTCAGGCACCGTTTGTGGTTCAAGACATCATCAAGCGTGGCTGGCGCAAGGTCGCCATCTTTGCCGATACCACGGGTTATGGCGAGGCTGGACTAATCGATGTGAAGGCAGCCTTGACAGACAGGGGCTTAAAACCCGTCTACATTGCGCGTTTTCCTCTTGGCTCAAAGGATCTACGTAATGAATTGAAGGCGGCACGTGATGCAGGTGCAAACGTGGTGTTTAGCTACACGGTTGGTCCAGAAAATGCGGTCATTGCGCTAGGCAAAAGCAACCTGAATTGGAAAGTACCACAAGTAGGCGCATGGCCACTTTCATTTCCATTTTTTATCGATGGCGCAAAGGAGGCTGCCGAAGGCGCCCTCATGGCACAAACTTTTATTGCTGAGCCCAGCAATCAGCGTCGCCGTGCATTTTTAACCGCGTACAAGCGCACATACAAACAACCGCTCAAAGTTCCTATGGCCGCCGCGCAAGCCTATGACTCCACCTACCTACTCATACACGCTTTGCTTGGCGTAAAAAGCGACACACCGCTGACTGGCCCTATCGTTAAAGCTGCACTCGAATCCATCAACCGCGTTTATTACGGTGTCGTGTCTACCTATGAAAGTCCATTTAGCCAAAACGACAAAGATGCCGTGACAACCAATATGCTTGTCATGGGTAAAGTACAAAATGGAGTTGTGACTTTTGCCTACCCTGAGGATGCTCAAAAAAGCATCTACAGCAAAAGAAAACTTCCAAATTGAGTGTATTTACATAAGGGTATCTCTCAGGGCTATCAGCCCCATCTCTAAGCTATATTAGTGACCTGTATTTTTGAATCGATTTCGGAGAATGACAATGAATTTTTTACTCAAATTTGCCAAGTTCATGGATGGCATCAGCGAACAATTTGGCAAGCTCGCCTCTTGGGCGGTACTCATCGCTGCAGCTATTTCGGCTGGGAACGCCTTTATTCGTTACGGCTTCGATTGGAGCTCGAACTCCCTGCTAGAGATTCAATGGTACATGTTTGCTTGGATGGTGATGTTGGGAGCGCCTCTCGTTCTCAAGCTCAATGAGCATGTTCGTGTCGATTTGATTTACGGAAAACTTAAAGGCAATCGCCCTGTCTATGTTGACATTTTTGGCTTGATCGTCTTTTTACTGCCCGTGATGGGCATGATGGCGTATATGTGCCTACCTTACTTTTGGAAGGTTTTAATCACGGCAGAAATGAGCCAAAACGCTGGAGGACTCATCCGTTGGCCCGTTATTTTGGCGTTACCCGTTGGTTTTATCATGGTGTTTTTGCAAGGATTAGCCGAAATCATCAAACGTGTCGCTTACTTGCAGGGAGCGTATGAAATGGACACACACTACGAGAAGCCACTCCAGTAAGCGCTAGCGTGTGCGTTTGAAAATTGGTATTTCAAAAAATTGAATCTAGGAAACTTATGTTGATCGAAAACTTCCCACCCGTCATGTTTGCTGGCTTGATCGTCATCATGCTCATCGGCTTTCCCGTTGCCTTTTCATTAGCAGCTCTCGGATTAGGCTCTGGCTTTTACGCCATTCAAATGGGTTGGTTTCCAGCGGAGTACATGAGCAATTTGCCTCTTGCCATGTTCTCTATTTTGAGTAACGATTTACTACTGGCGATTCCGTTTTTTACCTTCATGGGAACGATTCTCGAGAAATGCGGCTTAGCCGAAGACATGCTGGATTCGATGGGGCAGCTCTTTGGCCCAGTGCGCGGCGGCCTTGGCTACTCCGTCATCATCGTCGGATTTATTTTGGGCGCGATCACAGGAACGGTAGCGGGACAAGTCATTGCCATGGCATTGATCTCACTGCCCGTGATGATCCGTTACGGCTACAACATGCGCTACGCCACGGGCGTGCTGGCTGCGTCGGGAACGATTACTCAGCTCGTGCCACCCTCTTTAGTTTTGGTCGTGCTAGCAGATCAGTTAGGCACGCCGGTGGGCGATATGTACAAAGGCGCGTGGGGGCCTTCGATTCTGCAAATTTTGCTATTTGCGCTATACACGTACGGACTCGGTTTGGTGAAGCCTCACTACATCCCTGGTATTCCTATAGAAGCTCGTACGCTCAACGGCTGGGCTCTTTGGGGGAAATGTCTGAAGGGCATCATCCCTTCGGCTATTCTCATCTTTACCGTGCTCGGTTCTATGGGTGGCTTGCCGTTTCAAAGTAGTGCCATTGCCACACCGACCGAAGCGGGTGCGATGGGAGTTGTTGGCGCCTTGATTCTGGCTGCCATACACAAACGCTTAACAAAGGGACTTCTCTGGGAAGCGATGCACGGCACGATGCGCCTCACCGCAATGGTTGTCTTTATTTTGATTGGCTCACGCGTTTTTAGCCAAGTGTTTCAAGGCGTAGATGGGTCCAAATGGGTGGAGCATTTGCTCACAGGCTTGCCTGGCGGGCAAATTGGCTTCCTCATCGTTGTCAATATCTTTGTTTTCTTCCTAGCGTTTTTCTTAGACTTCTTTGAAATCGCCTTCATTATTGTCCCGATGCTTGCGCCCGTTGCGCAAAAACTAGGCATCAATTTGGTTTGGTTTGGTGTACTGCTTTGCGTGAACCTGCAAACCAGCTTCATGCACCCTCCGTTTGGATTTGCCCTGTTTTATTTGCGTGGCATTGCGGATACGCTATTTAAGGAAAAGCGTATTCCAAAACCTGTGTTATCGAACGATATTTATCTGGGGTCCATTCCATGGGTCATCATGCAAATTATGTTGGTCGCCATTGTGATTTTTGTGCCGCAAAGCGTGACGATGTTTCTAGACAAAGAGATTGTGGTTGATCTAGACAAAGTCAAAATTGAAATGCCAGCTGATGAGTCAAAAGTTGATCCCGCATCTCTATTGACGAATGGTCAGCCCGATGCAGCAAAAGAAGCGGCTTCGGATAAGGCTTCAGAAAAACAATCGGCTGACGATGATCAGAAAAAGCTTGATGAGTTGTTCAAGAAGTGATTTCACCAGCTTTCTCTAAAACATTCAAACTGCTAGCTCTAGGAATTGTTACCTTTAGCGCCAGCTGGATGTATCAACTATGGGCGGCAGGCAAGCTTGCAGCAAATAGCAGCCTAAGCCCTTCAAATGGATTGATTTGGTTACTCTGCGGCCTATTGTTGATGGTCTACACATTGGTCAGTATTTACATTAGCAAAACGACTTTAGAAGGCGACTTAGAGTCAGGTGGAAAGCTCCACCAAACTTGGATTTGGGACAAAGAGGTCAATCTAAAAGAAATTGTCTATGCAAAACTGATACGTGTCCGTGGCTTCGATTGGCTAATTGCACCACGTCTTTACGTCCGCACCATGATGGGTAAGTTCACTGTTTTTTATGCGGCAGATCAAGCGATGATTGATGAGTATCGCAAACTAGTTGTGATTATCCAACATCGCAATATGTCAAACGTACTTGGTCTACCCGCCCAATAAAAAAACCACCCTCATTTCTGAAGGTGGTTTTTCTTGATAACTCAATTAAATAATTAGAGTTTCTGAGCTTGCATGAAGCTGTCGAACTTCGCTTCGGTAAATCTGAACCACAAATTGGCATCAGCGCGGAACTTGGAGTAGTCTGCGTAGATTTTTTTCCAGTCTGAATTTTTCTCACTCAGCTCGCCGTAAAGCTTCATAGATTCCTTGAAGGCAAGAGCTAAAACGTCGTTGCTAAATGGGCGCAGCTTCGTTCCTTTTCCAACCAATTCTTTTAGGGCTGCCGGGTTACGGGCGTCATAGCGTGCTTGCATTTCGATATGTGCCACCGAAGCCGCCGCTTCAACGATAGCTTTGTACTCAGGTGAGAGCGCGTTGAATGCTTTGTCGTTAATGTAAAAGTCGAGCTGTGGCCCGCCTTCCCACCAACCTGGGTAGTAATAAAACGGGGCAACTTTGTTAAAGCCCAGCTTCTGATCGTCGTAAGGGCCGACCCACTCTGCCGCGTCAATCGTGCCTTTTTCCAACGCCGTGTAAATTTCACCTCCAGGAATGTTGGTTGGAACCCCGCCCATACGCTCAAAGACCTTACCAGCAAAACCACCAATACGCATCTTCAGACCTTTGAGATCCTTGGCTGTCTTGATTTCTTTACGATACCAACCACCCATTTGAGCGCCTGTATTGCCACCTGGGAAGTTGATGATGTTGTACTTGGCATAGAACTCACGCATCAGCTTTAAGCCATTGCCCTCGTACATCCAAGCAGTCATTTGGCGGCTATTTAAACCAAACGGAATCGCACAACCCAGAGCAAACGTTTCGTTCTTACCGAAGAAGTAATAGGGCGCTGTGTGCGCCATTTCGACCGAGCCCTGCTGTACCGCATCAACCACACCAAACGGAGGCGTAATCTCGCCGCCGGCATGCACGGAAATTTCAAACTTGCCACCAGACATAGCTTTAACATTTTTGGCAAAAATTTCAGCTGCGCCATAAATAGTGTCAAGCGCTTTTGGAAAGCTAGATGACAGACGCCAACGCACAGCGGCTTGCGCGTGAACGGCAGGCGCGACGCCTGCAGCCAAAATACCAACTAGGCCTGCACCAGCGGTGCCTGCGGTTGCAATAAGGGAACGACGATCCATAATTAAAACTCCAAGTAAAAAGGAGCTTTAATTTTAGGAATTAAGCGCTTGTTCTGCACGGGGGTTTTCCCGTAAGTAAACACTACTTGAAATCG
>JANPAY010000358.1:0-4330 GCA_031430155.1 Comamonadaceae bacterium | reverse complement strand
GAAAAAGCGGGCATACCGCGCCATGTTTTCTTGGAGTCGATCAACGACTCGGTGCTGGGCAGCATGTACACGCGCTACAAAACGCCCGTGCTCACTAATCTCGATTTCGACCACGTCACGTTTACGCCCAAGTTGCTCTTGAAAGACATGGACCTCGGCATGGCATCCGCTAAGACCTACGGCGTGGCCATGCCTGCTGCGGCTGCCACACGCGAATCAGTTGCACGCATGGTCGGCCATGGGCATGAGGACGTGGATTTTTCAATCTTGTTGCTGGAGACTGCCAAAGATGCGGGCATGACTTTGACCAGTGAAAACAAGGTCATTGACGACGGGTTGCAAGCCAAGTCATTCTAAATAAATGGGGAGATGTAAATGTCCATTTTGATTAAAGGTGCGTCCATCATCACGATGGAAGATGGCGTGGGTGGTCAGGGTGATTTGCCCGTGGGCGATATCTTGATTGAAGGTGAACACATCACAAAAATCGCCATTCACATTGAAATGGATGACGATAACATCCACGGCCTGCAAGTGATTCATGGCGCGGGCTATATCGTCATTCCAGGCCTCATCAACGCCCACATGCACACGTGGCAAACGGCATTGCGCGGCGTAGCAGCCAACTGGACATTGCTAGAGTATTTCCAAAAAATGCACGCAGGACTGGCGACCGTTTTTACGCCAGAAGATTTGCACATTGCGACTTTGGTTGGCTCGCTCAATCAACTCAATTGCGGCACGACGACGCTAGGTGATTGGTGTCACAACAACCCCACACCTGCACACAACGATGCGGCGATTAGCGGACTCTTGGAAAGCGGCATCCGCGCCGCGTTTTTCCACGGCACACCCAAGCCCGATCCCAAGCCTGGACAAACACCGTTTTGGGAAGTGCCGCATCCACGCGCTGAAGTCGAGCGCTTGCTCAAAGCCCACGCTGGCAAGCCTTTGCTCGATGTTCACATGGCGGTGCTCGGCCCTCACTACTCCACACTCGATGTGGCTTTGCATGACTTCCGCGCTGCCAAAGAGCTTGGGCTGATCGCATCGCTGCACCAAGGCGGCGGTGCAGCGCGAACGCCTGATGGTTGGGATGTGCTCGAGCGCGAAGGATTGCTCGGGGCTCACATCAACATCGTCCACGGCCATGCGCTCTCAGACGAACAACTCAAACGCTTTGTGGAGTTGGGCATGAGCTTTTCTGCAGCGGCTGAAAGCGAAATGAGCCAAGGGCATGGTCACCCCACTACAGGACGCCTGCGCAAGCTAGGCGCTGCGCCATCGCTGGGTGTGGATTTGGAATCCGTCATGAGCGGCGACATGCTCTCGCAAGCCCGCATGGCGCTTGGCGTGCAGCGCAGTTTAGACAACGTTGCGTATCGTGCCGAGCACGGAACGATCCCGCCCACCAGCACCATCACCACGCGCGAAGCCTTGTCGTGGGTCACCGTGGAAGGCGCGCGGATGTTAGGGCAACTCGATCGCATCGGCACACTCAAAGCGGGCAAGCAAGCCGACTTGGTGATGATTCGAGCCAGCGATTTGAATATGCAGCCCGTGCACGATGCGGTGAGTAGCGTGGTGATGCAAACATCGCTTGCCAACATTGATAGCGTGATGGTGGCGGGCGAGTGGAAGAAACGCAGTGGGCAACTGGTCAATGTTGACCTTGCACCTAAGCTAGCAAAGCTCAAGACATCAGGTGAAAAAATTGTGGCTGCTTTAAATTTATAAATAGGAGAACTGAATGAAAAAAATACTTCAACTCACACTATGTGGATTGCTCGTAAGCCTTATATCTATTGGCTTATCAGCTCAAACTTATCCCACTAAACCCATCAAATTTATCGTGCCGTTTACAGCAGGCAGCGCCACCGACATCGTGGCTCGCACGGTCGCTGAAGCCATGAGCAAAAGCATGGGGCAAAGCATCGTGATTGAAAACAAAGTCGGCGCGGGCGGCACGATTGCCACGGCGCAGGTCGCCAAAGCCGATGCGGACGGCTACACCGTGCTCGTGCATTCGTCGGGGCATGTGCTCAATCCCGCGCTCTATCCAAACTTGGGCTACGACACGCTCAAAGATTTGACGGGTATCACCACGCTAGCCGCCATTCCTAATGTGCTGGTCGTCAATCCCAGTAAGGGTTGGAAAACGCAGGCCGATTTGATTGCGGCTGCGCGCGCCAAGCCTGGTACGCTCAATTACGCGAGCGCAGGCATTGGCAGCGGCACACACATGAACGCCGAAATCTTCCGCCTGCAAACAGGCATCGACGCGCTACACGTGCCCTACAGCGGCACGCCACCCGCCATGACCAACGTGATTGGCGGCGCGAACGATTGGTTCTTTGCGCCGTTAGCGTCCGCCCTGCCCCTCATCCAAGGCGGTAAGCTGCAAGCACTGTCGGTCAGCACCAAAGCCCGAGCGAGCACGCTGCCAAACGTACCTACCAGCATCGAAGCAGGCGTGCCGAACTCTGACTACACACTGTGGGTCGGCATGATTGTGGCAAGCGGTACGCCAGTCGCCATTCAAAAACGCCTGTTTGAAGAGGCAACCAAAGCACTTGCCAGCAATGATTTGAAAGAGCGTTTCACTAAGCTGGGCGCAGATCCATTTCTCATGAGTTCGGACGCATTCAACGCCTACATTAAGACCGAGATGGACACTGCGGCGCGGATTGCCAAGGCGGCGAATCTGAAAGCACAGTAAATGCAATTCACCTACAACGGACAACCCTCACGTGTCATTTTTGGCGCAGGCGGCTTGCAACATTTAGCGCGTGAGATTGACCTCTTAGGCGCGAAGCGAGCGCTGATTCTGTCCACGCCCGAGCAACGTGCCTCTGCCGAAATGATCGCCAACTTGCTAGGCTCAAAAGCAGCGGGCATCTTCGACCGTGCCGTGATGCACGTGCCCATAGAAACGGCCCGCGAGGCACGTCAGATGGCGCTTGCACTAGGGGCAGATTGCGCCATCGCCATTGGTGGCGGCTCGACCACGGGGCTTGGCAAAGCGATTGCACTGGATTCTGGATTACCGATCTTGGCTATCCCCACCACCTATGCAGGCTCGGAGATGACGCCCATTTACGGCATCACCGAAGGCGGCCTCAAGAAGACAGGCAAAGATGCGCGCGTGCTACCGCGCACCACCATTTATGACCCCAACCTGAGCATGAGCTTGCCAGTGTCACTCAGCATCACTAGCGGCATCAACGCCATCGCCCACGCTGCCGAAGGACTCTACGCCGTAGACAGCAATCCCATCATGGACTTGATGGCATGCGAGGGCATCGCGGCGTTAGCAAGAGCGCTGCCCGCTATTTATAAAAATGCAAACGATAAAGCGGCAAGAGCCGACGCACTATATGGCGCGTGGCTTTGCGGCACAGTGCTAGGCAATGTCGGCATGGCGCTGCACCACAAACTGTGCCACACATTGGGGGGCAGCTTCAACTTGCCACACGCCGAAGTCCACACGATAGTGCTACCCCACGCGCTGGCGTACAACCAAGCGGCTGCGCCAGAAGCCATGCAAAAAATCGCCAAAGCGCTAGGCGTGAGCGAATCAAACCAAACCACTGCCGCGCAAGCCACATGGGACTTGGCCAAGAGCAACGGTGCGCCCACAAGCCTTGCTGCGATTGGCTTGCAGGAGAGTGACTTGGATATTGCCTGCGATATCGCGATGCAAAACCAATACGCGAATCCAAGGCCGCTGGAGCGAGTAGCGCTCAGGGCTTTGTTTCAGGATGCGTTTGAGGGTGTAAGGCCGAGGTAGGATCGCGAACGATACGCTGCAGATCTTGTGGCAAATGTAACGAGGACTTTAGCTATGCTTGATTACTATCGATATGTGGTTGTGGAAACTTATCGTGCTTATGGCGAAACACGTCACTTAATTCGCGCTCGTCCTTTGCCAGGACAAGGGTTACCTATAACAATGAAAGTTGAATGCTCAGTACCTATGCGTGAAAAGCATCCAATTGGAACAAAATTTAAGATACGTGCAAAAATCAAAAACACGACAGAAGCACCTCAACTCTATACATCTTGGCAGTGGAAATATATCGTCCTGACCGACAGCGAAGCTGAAAGTTTTATTAATACGAAGTCATGGAATGCATGAGTACTGACTCGCGTCATCCAATGTCGTCCCAATCCCTTCACACCCTCATCACCACGCAGCCCCTCGCCGCACTAGGCACGGTGCATGGCGATGAGCCGTTTGTGTCGATGGCGCCTTTTGCAATCAACCCAACAAGCGGTCAACTCATCGTCCACGTGAGCACACTTGCCGCGCACACCAAGCACATGCTGG
>JANPAY010000357.1:0-5062 GCA_031430155.1 Comamonadaceae bacterium | reverse complement strand
CGTACTGAGGGCGTGGCTAAGTTGGCTGAATTGACATCGACTCTTGCGACTGATGCTGCGCCAGCGCAAATAAGTCCCCCAATAACGGTATCACGCGATGTGCTGCAGCAGCAAAATCCAAAATTAATTGATGTGGTTTTGCGCGCTAACAGCAGCAAGTTGCCGCTGTGGTTGGGTATTGACTTGGGAGCTGATGGCTATCATGTTGTGCGTCTGAATAAAGTTGTTGATGGTGCGCAAACTGCGGCCGTGCAAAATCGCGATCAATATTTACGAGTTTGGTCGAATGCGGAAAATACGAGTTATTACGCTTATCTGAAAGATAAATTCAAAGTGCAAATCAAGGTTGCTAAACCTGATGCAAAAACGGATTTAAAAGCAAAGTCAACTTAAGTTTCGTTTTATAATCCAACATGATTTTTACGGTGGCTGTAGCTCAGTTGGTAGAGTCCAGGATTGTGATTCCTGTTGTCGTGGGTTCGAGCCCCATCAGCCACCCCAATTTTTGAGACACAAGTCTGTGTCTGCACTCCCACTAAATAATACGCCACGATGCGACTACGATTAGCTAGGCCTTCGACTTAGAACAGTGAGGATTGCTACATGAAACTAGCTGGACATTTTTTGATTGATTGCTTGATTGAGCAGGGAGTCACGCATGTCTTTGGCGTGCCTGGCGAGAGCTTTTTAGCTTGCTTGGATGGCATTCATGATCGCGCCGACAAGATTCAATTCATCAATTGTCGGCAAGAGGGCGGCGCGTCCTATATGGCTGAGGCCATAGGCAAGCTGACGGGGCGGCCGGGCGTGTGCTTTGTAACGCGTGGACCTGGCGCAACCAACGCCTCTATTGGCGTGCATACAGCCTTTCAAGACTCGACGCCCATGGTTTTATTGGTAGGGGATGTAGCCAGTGAAACGCGAGACCGCGAGGCATTCCAGGAAGTCAATTACCTCAGTTTTTTTGAATCTATGACTAAGCGTGTGGAGCGTATTGATGACCCGAACCGCATACCAGAGTACATTGCGCGAGCCTTTGCCACGGCAATGAATGGTCGTCCGGGCCCTGTGGTCTTGGTGTTACCCGAAGACATGCAAATTAAAGGTGTGGATACTGCACGTTATCCTGTGCTCGCGCGCATTGAGCCTACGCGCGCGGGTATGGATGTGTTCGCGCTTCAAAAATTTGAATCTATGCTGCTAGCCAGTAAGCGTCCGTTTGTCATTGCAGGCGGCGCAGGTTGGGATGCAATATCAGCCAGTGCTTTGCAAGCTTTTGCTGAAAAATTTAACGTTCCAGTTGGTAATGCCTTTCGTTTTCAAGATACCTTCGACAACCATCATCCCAACTATGCGGGAGACGTAGGCATTGGCATTAACCCAAAGCTTGCCGCGCATATTAAAGAGAGTGATCTCATCATTGCGTTTGGCCCGCGCCTTGGTGAGATGACGACGGGAGGCTACGCCATGCTCACAGCTCCGAAAATGCAGCAAAAGCTGATTCATGTTCACGCAAGTAGCGAAGAGCTAAATCGCGTCTATCAAGCTGATTTAGCCATCAATGCCAGTATGGATGCTGCCGCGCAGGCATTCGCGGCTTTGCAAGCACCATCTGACAAGGCTTGGCAGGCATCCATCGCCGGATGGACGGCGGGCTTGAATGCGACATACAAAGCGAATCTAGTTCATCAACCTATTCTGGACAATGAAGCTAACCCTGTCGGTTTGATTGACATGCCGGCTATTGTGGCGTTGCTGCAAAAACACTTGCCAGCGGATGCAGTACTGACTAACGGAGCGGGGAACTTCGCTAGTTGGGTGCATCGTTACTTCAAACACCACGGGCTGATCAAAGGGCATAAAACACAGCTTGCCCCGACCTCGGGGTCCATGGGTTATGGTGTTCCAGCAGGCATTGCAGTAGCTATTACAACGGGACGAATAGCGCTCACTATGGCGGGCGATGGTGATTTTTTGATGAATGGTCAAGAGTTGGCGACTGCAGTGCAATATGGTGCGAAGAGCATCATCGTGCTCCTTAACAATGGCATCTACGGCACGATTCGGATGCACCAAGAGCGTGAGTACCCAGCTAGGGTCAGCGGCTCCAGCATGGTGAACCAAAGCTTTGCAACTTTAGGTGCTGCTTATGGCTACGTAGGCGTGCGTATTACGTGTACAGAAGAGTTTGAGCCTGAGCTGGTGGCAGCACTGGCAAGAGCTGAGGGCACATTGATTGAGGTGATGTTAGATGCTGAGGTGCTGACTACACGCGGCACGCTCTCTGCGATTCGCGAGTCAGCGCGACAGAAATAAAAATACCACCCGAAGGTGGTATTTTTATTTGAACCGTTTCAGGTTACTTTGCGTGCTTGCCAATCAGACCAGCCAATTGAAACATTGACACTTGCGCTGCGCCAGCAAACAAAACTTTCAGTTTTGCGTCAGCGTTAATCATGCGCTTGTTTTTGCTGTCTTGCAAACCATGCTTCTTGATGTAGACCCACAATTGCTTGACGATTTCTGTGCGTGGCACAGGTGTCGCGCCAATCACGGCAGCTAAGGCTGCATCAGGTGTCATGGGCTTCATGAATGCCGCATTCGGCGTACGCTTAACCGCTACTTTTTTAACGGCAGCTTTCTTTGCAGGCGCCTTTTTAGCAGCGATTTTTTTTGCTGGGGCAGCCTTTTTAGCGGCTACTTTTTTAGCGGGAGCTTTCTTTGCGGCAGTTACCATGATGTTTCCTTAAGGGTAGTTGTTGGAACTGCCAATCCTACTGGGAAAACGGTGTTTTCCAACTAGTTTTTCCCCTAGGAGAAATAATTTATTTATAGGGCGTTGCATTGATGCGACAACGCGCGTGCACAGTCAGTGACGAGGCTAGAGCCCTTGTAAATCAGTCCAGTGTAGATTTGGACGGCATCTGCACCAGCTTTTATTTTGCTTAAGGCATTTTCTGCGGTCATGATGCCGCCTACCCCAATGATTGGATAACCTTGCCCGTAGGCCACGTCCAGCTTGGCTCGCAACAGAGCGATGACGCGATTACTAGTCTGCAATACGGGCGCACCACTGAGTCCACCCGCTTCCTTTGCATGCGGCAAACCTTCTACGGCATCGCGTGCGAGGGTCGTGTTGGTAGCAATCACACCATCCATTTGGTGCTTGACGAGTGCATCCGCAATACATTGAATTTGAGCCTCGTCTAAATCTGGCGCGATCTTCACAAAGATGGGGACGCGTCGCCCGTGCTCCTGCGCCAGTCCGTTGCGTCTGGTGCAGATCGCAGCAAGCAAGGTGTCTAGCGCCTCATCACTTTGCAAAGCGCGCAGGTTTTGGGTGTTAGGGCTTGAGATGTTAACGGTGACGTAGTCGGCGTGCGGATAGACGCCAGCCAGTGCAATCAAATAATCGTCGACGGCTCGCTCAATCGGTGTGATTGCATTTTTACCAATATTAAGACCGAGTAGTTTTCCTTCGCTACGAAATGTAGATTGCTGCACGTTTCGGATGAAGGCATCCAAGCCTTCGTTATTAAAACCAAGACGATTGATAAGAGCATTCGCCTTTGGCAGACGAAACATACGAGGTTTGGCGTTACCCGGTTGTGCAAGTGGTGTCACCGTACCGACCTCGACAAAACCAAAGCCCATCGCGCCTAGACCATCGATGACACGCGCGTTTTTATCGAGACCTGCTGCCATGCCAACGCGGTTAGGAAAGCGCAATCCTGCAAGCGTGATGGGATCAGATACAAAGGGTTGGCGGTACAAACAATCAAATGGTGTACGCTGCGTGCGTGCGAGCATCTGCATCGTGACTTCGTGTGCCGTCTCTGCATCAAGTTGAAATAAAGCAGCGCGGGAAAGGGCGTAGGGGATTAGTGACATGGATAATTGCAGTTTAAAGATTGATTTTCCCACGACCGAAGGATGCTCCTAAATGACTCAAGACGAACTTAAAACACAAGTTGGCATTGCCGCTCTCAAATATATTAAAAATGGCGAAATTATTGGTGTGGGGACCGGCTCGACGGTGAACAAATTTATTGATGCACTGGCGGCTGCGATTTCCGCAGGAAATATTCAGATTGCGGGTACGGTCTCCAGCTCCCTCGCATCGACCGAAAAGCTGAAAACTTACGGTATTCCTGTGTTTGAAGCGAGCGAAGTAACAAGGCTAGGTGTCTATATCGATGGCGCGGATGAAATTGATGGTGAGGGCTACATGGTGAAAGGTGGCGGCGCTGCGCTGACGCGTGAAAAGATAGTGGCAAGCCTTGCCGAGCGCTTTGTTTGTATTGCGGATGAGTCTAAATTAGTAAAAACACTCGGTGTTTTTCCTCTGCCTGTAGAGGTTATTCCTATGGCAGCAGGGCAGATTCAGCGGCGGTTTGCGGCAAAGGGCGGTGTGGCAACAATTCGTATGAAGGACGGAACACCATTGATGACAGATAACGGCCAGCATATCTTGGATGTGACAGGACTCTCAATCAAAGAACCCCTAGCCTTTGAGCTGGGTGTCAATCAGTGGGCTGGTGTGATCACTGTTGGTGTGTTTGCACAACAAAAAGCCAGCGTCTGCCTACTTGGTACGAGCGCTGGCGTGAGAACTTTAATTTTTTAAGTGACAAAAGCGTACATAAAAAAACCAGCCGAAGCTGGTTTTATGTTGGGTCTAGCTTTAGTTTGACTTAAAACTTGAAGCGAACACCAACGGATAAAAGAGAAGCGGTGACAGCATTAGTAGAAGACAAGGCTAGTTGGTTTTTAAAGCTACCCTGGTCATAATCAACCGTCAATGCCGCCGTTTTGTTAAATGCGTATGAATAACCAATGCCCACATTGAGAGAGTTAATTGATTGGGCGTTAATTTGGGCTGCGGTGAATGCATTTCCACTTGCATCGGCTTTGTTACGGCCGTAGTAGAGACCACCTTTCAAGCCGTGACCATCACCAAGATCACCAGAGTAAACGCCACCAATGGCAAAAGAGGTCGCCTTCATTTCGCCGGTAGTGCCTGTGTTGGTGGTGGCAACACTCTTACCGAAACTAATGATCA
>JANPAY010000356.1:0-31388 GCA_031430155.1 Comamonadaceae bacterium | reverse complement strand
TAAATCAACACGACCTTTTTTATCTTTCGGCAACACCTTATCTGGTAAGGCTTTGGCGGCTTTAAGGCACGCCTCACTAAACAAATGCGGCACATCAAACTTGCGTACGGCGATTTCAATTTCCATGCCTGGGTCATCTGCCGCGCCTAGCACTTCGGTTATTTTCCCAATCGGCTGCGCAAAGAGCGCGGGCTTCTCGGTCAAGCTAATCACGACGACCTTGCCCGTCCATTCGTCCGCCTGTGCTTTGGTGAGCTTAGGAATCAAAATATCTTGTCCGTAGCGTTTGTCTTCGGGTGCAACGACCCAAACCCCGCCTTCGTTGAGTAGGCGACCGATGATGGAGCGCTCGGGGCGACTCAAAATGTCCAGCACATGCCCTTCGGGACGACCCTTTCGGTCAAGCCTTTGGATGCGCACCAGCACGCTGTCACCATGCAGTACGGCGCGCATTTCATTCATCGCCAAATAGACATCGGCACCACCATCGTCGCGCTGCACAAAGCCATGTCCGTCGCGGTGTCCGAGGACGGTGCCTTTAAATTCTGAGAGTAATCCTGCGGATTCTTGCGAGCTTTCGATTTTTGTTTTCATAATGAGAGGTTAATCGTAGAAGATGCCCCCTCCAAAACGTGGGGGCTGATACAATCTGCGGCTTGATTTCCTGAGATGCCCAGGTGGCGGAATTGGTAGACGCACTAGTTTCAGGTACTAGCGAGTAACATCGTGGGGGTTCGAGTCCCTTCCTGGGCACCATCTTACCGCAGCCTGGCGTTTGCCTTCGCCACCACACATAAAAAAACCTTACTTCGAAAGCAATTGCGTGAAATTTTTATCCGAGAACTGGCACTTAATTCTTGTTGCACTCACCTCTGGTGGACTGCTTATTTGGCCACTTATTAAAGAGAGCAAAGCCGGCTTAACTGCAGCGATGGCAGTGCAGCTGATTAACCGCGAACGTGGCGTTTTAATTGACGTGAGCAACCCTGACGAATTCGCTGCTGCGCATGCCAATGGCGCTAAAAATATCCAACTGAACGAACTAGAAGCCAAGCTAGCTATCGCGGTCAAAAAGAAAGACACGCCCATCATTTTCATTTGCCCTATGGGTAAACGCTCAGCAACAGCCGCAGCCGCAGCAAAAAAAATGGGTTACACCGCAGCGCAAAATTTAACAGGCGGTCTCAAGGCTTGGCGCGACGCCAATATGCCTATCCAGAAAGCATAAATCCATGCAAGCCGTCAAGATGTACACCACTGCGGTTTGCCCGTTTTGCATCCGCGCTAAGCAAATCCTGAAATCCAAAGGCGTAGACTACATTGACGAAGTGAGAATTGATACCGATCCCGCTGCTCGCGCCCACATGATGGAGACAACGGGCAAGCGCACCGTACCGCAAATCTACATTGGCGGTACCCATGTCGGCGGTTGTGATGACCTCATCGCACTCGACAAAGCTGGCGAGCTCGTTCCTCTTTTGAATTCCAACTAACTTAGTTCAACTCATGACAACCGCAAAAACAACACCCCAGCCTAATCCGTCTGATGCTGCGACGCTTGAACCCGTTTTCCAAATTCAGCGCGTGTATTTGAAGGAGCTCTCGCTTGAGCAACCGAACTCGCCAGCGATTTTTTTAGAGACAGAGCAGCCGCAGCTTGATATTCAGCTCAGCATAGAAACTTTGCCTGTGTTTGAAGGTATTTTTGAAGTCAGCGTGACAGCCAATGTACACACCTCGCTCAAAGATAAAACCGTATTTTTGATTGAAGCCAAGCAGGCGGCAATTTTTGAAATTCGCAATCTATCCAATGACCAAATGGGTCCCATTTTAGGTATTGCTTGCCCGCAAATCATCTACCCATATTTACGCAGCAACGTGGCTGATGCCATCAATCGTGCAGGCTTTCCCCCTGTGCATCTGTCCGAAGTCAACTTCCAAGCGATGTACGAGCAGCAGCAAACCGATCTGCAAAATTCGCTACAAAGCACCCCAGCGGCAAACGATTGAAGAACCCCTTTGTTTGCCTAAGCTTCAATTGGGGAATAAGCTAGGCGCACATAAATCGGGGCAAACGCCTCGGCTTGTGTGACCTCAATCAGCGCTTCACGCGACAACTCAAGCATCGCGACAAAGGTCACCACGAGGACGGGGACACCCTTTGCTGGGTTAAACAGGCTCTCAAACGACGCAAATGGACGACCGCTTTGCAAGTGTTCGGTAAGCTGACGCAGCAAATGGCTCATGTACTCGCGCACCGATAGAGCCTCGCGCGAAATCTTGTGGTTGGTGACCAACTTGGCACGGCGAATCAAGTCTGCCCAAGCTTCGCGCAAATCTACGGCATGAACCTCTGGCCAGCGCGGTGCGAGTGACTGCTCGATAAATACTTGTGTGCGTAAAAAATCACGCCCAAGCTGAGGCATCTCGTTAATCTGCGCGGCTTGCAGCTTGGTTTCCTCATACGCAAGCAGGCGACGCGTGAGCTCGGCACGTGGATCTTCACCTTCGCCCCCATCCGCTGTCGGCTTAGGTGGCAGCAACATGCGCGATTTGATTTCAATCAGCATCGCAGCCATGAGCAAATACTCGGCAGCAAGCTCTAAGTTGTGATTACGAATCTCTTCGACATAGCCAAGGTACTGCTTGGTCAGCGCCGCCATCGGAATGTCGAGGATATTGAAATTTTGCTTGCGGATGAGGTAAAGCAGTAAATCCAGCGGGCCTTCGAAAGCCTCTAAAAAAACCTCTAGCGCATCGGGCGGGATATAGAGATCCTGTGGCATGGCGAACAGCGGCTCGCCATAGAGCTTGGCTAGCGCAACCTGATCGACAACATCCAGCTCAGATTGCATGTTTATTTAGAGCCGTAAACGTAGGGTTTTTGTGCTACACGACCTGAGGCGATATCGGCAGCGGCATCACGGTTAATCGCCTTATCCCATAGCAAAGCACGGCCTGCCATTTGCTCGGCTTCTAGCGTTGGTTTGACCGCTTTAAGCTGGTCAATAAACTGCGTGGTTTCAGATTGGTAGTCGGCGCGGCGAAAGATATTCATAGTCACAGGGTTTCGGGGTTAAAGTAGCATTTTACCGAGGGGATGGCAATGAAGATCAAACACATCGCTGGTACGGCATTATTGGCGCTTTTTCTTGGCTTGCAAGCTTGTGCTGTATCCACCTCTACGTCAGAGCGCTACCGCGTGCTCTCTGTACTCATGATGGAGTCTGTCAAAACCGGCATGTCGCAAGCTGAGGTATGGCGCATCTTGGGTGAACCTTGGAACACAACGGTTTACCCACTCAAACCCGACGAAGCTTACAACAACTGGAAGTGGCGTAACGATGCAGACGAAGGCATGATGTTTGGTACCGTATTGGATAAAGATAATCGCGTGATTCGTACCGAAACATGGCGCGATCTGCATGACCGTAAGAGCATGAGTGCAACTTGGAACTAAATATGACCCTCACCAAAAGGAGCTTCGCCGCTATGGGATTGATCTCATCATT
Source organism: Comamonadaceae bacterium (assembly GCA_031430155.1). GTDB lineage: Bacteria > Pseudomonadota > Gammaproteobacteria > Burkholderiales > Burkholderiaceae_C > JASGCK01. The sequence continues at coordinate 27,876 of JANPAY010000356.1, read as the reverse complement.
ACTCGCTTTAATTGGCTGCGATCCAGCCGCGTGGGAAGCCGAACGAAAACGCTTGCAGCCAGAGAATTTTGAAAAAATTAAAGCAGGCATGTTGGAAATCGAAGTCATCCAAATCCTCGGCAAGCCACACCACACGGTCACTTACCCGCTAAAGCCAAGCGAGCTCAACTACCACTGGCGCTGGCGCAACAGCATGAACGAAGCCATGATTTTTAGCGCCGTTTTCGATCCAGACAAAGTGGTCATCCGTACAGAGAACTCACGCGACCCGCAACAGCAGTCTGGCAGTTGAAGCTTAATTAGCCTTTGAATCAGCGGATGCGCATCCCAGGTTGTGCGCCCGCTACGGGCTCCAGCACATAAATGCCAGGACTCGCCTTCTCGTCCGCACTGCTAGCCGCCAGCACCATGCCTTCCGACACGCCAAACTTCATCTTGCGCGGCGCAAGATTGGCGACCATCACGGTGTGCTTGCCAATTAAGTCGGCGGGTTTGTAGTGGCTGGCGATACCGCTAAAGACGTTGCGCGTAACAGGATTCCCCTGCGGGTGAGTGCCTTCGCCCGCGTCCAGCGTCAAGCGCAAGAGCTTGGTTGAGCCCTCCACCGCTTCGCAATTAACGATTTTGGCAATGCGCAAATCAACCTTAGAGAAATCATCAATCGTGATTTCGAGGGCAATCGGTTCTGACTTTACCCCCTCTCCCTTGATGGGAGAGGGCTGGGGAGAGGGTGATGCCTCGGCTGGCGCTTCGAATAAAGCGTCTAGCTGCTTGATGTCTACGCGCTGCATGAGATGTTTGTATTCGCCCACTTGATGATTAGTGCCCAAGGGCAATGCTGCATTGCCCCAGTTCAAAGGTTCACACTGAAAAAAAGCTTCAGCATTAGCCGCAAGCTCTGGCAGCACTGGTTTCAAACACGCCGTAAGTACTTTAAACATTTCAAGGCATTCAGAACACACTTGTGCCGCTTCTGCGTGCTTCCCTTCCTTTGCTAGTTTCCACGGCGCAGATGAGTCGAACTTTAAATTTATGGAGTCTGCAAAACTCATAATCACACGCATTGCCAAACTATATGAGCGGGATTCATACAAAACTTTGACATGCGCTAATGGCATTTCCGGATCGAAATTAACAGCATCGTATGCAACCAATCGCCGATCAGGTAAAAACTTCACGGCTCGACTTGCAATATTCACATACTTACCAATCAGATCACTGTTCACTCGTGCCATGAAATCATTGGCATTGAAATCAATATCTTCATTCTTAGCCGATAACTTCGTCGCCAAGTAATAACGCAGCCACTCGGGATTCATCCCAAGGCCTAAGTACTTGAGCGGATCGAGTCCTGTGCCTCGGCTCTTACTCATTTTTTCGCCGTTGTTCACGGTCAAGAAGCCATGCACATAAATATGCTTGGGTACTTTACGGTCACTAAATTCAAGCATCGCAGGCCAGAACAGTGTGTGGAATGTCACGATGTCCTTACCAATGAAATGGATTTGTTCCACGTTTGAATCTTTGGCAATGTATTGTTCAAATGTGCGCGTTTCGCCATAGCTCATCTTCGGTCCGTCTTTGTTAAACCAATCTTTAAGCGATGCCAAATAGCCCACTGGCGCATCTAGCCACACATAAAAATACTTGCCTGGCGCATCTGGAATTTCGATTCCGAAGTACGGCGCGTCTCTAGAAATGTCCCAATCTCCAAGCCCCGTGCTAGTTGTGCCGTCCGCATTGGTACGTGTGCTAAACCACTCTTTGACCTTGTTCGCTACTTCAGGCTGGAGCTTGCCGTCTTGCGTCCATTTTTCTAAGAACTCGACGCAGCGTGGATCAGACAATTTGAAGAAGAAATGCTCAGACGCTTTGAGCACAGGCGTTGCACCAGACAGTGCGGAATAAGGGTTCTTGAGATCGGTCGGGGCATAGACCGCGCCGCAGTTTTCGCAGTTGTCGCCGTATTGATCTTTTGCCCCGCACTTGGGACACTCGCCTTTGATAAAACGGTCGGCAAGGAACATGCCTTTGCCCTCCAACGCCTCGGGGTCAAAAAACTGCTCGATGCTTTTCGTTTCAATCAAACCTGCTTTTTTAAGATCAAGATAAATTTCTTTGGCAAGCGCGTGGTTCTCTTCGCTATCGGTATGACTCCAGTTGTCGAACTTAATATGGAAACCATCCAGATATTGCGCTCGACCTTTGGCAATGTTGTCCACAAACGCACGCGGCGTCACGCTCGCTTTTTGCGCAGCAATCATGATGGGCGCGCCGTGCGCGTCATCCGCGCAAACAAAATTCACATCGTTGCCGCACATGCGCTGATACCGCACCCAAATATCGGCTTGGATGTACTCCATGATGTGACCGATGTGGAAATTGCCATTAGCGTAAGGCAGTGCGGTGGTAACAAAGAGTTGGCGCTTGGCGTTTTGCATGTGAATCAATTGGATAGGAGCAGACTGTTAGATGATTTTAGTAGGACACAAAAAAACAAAGCCCAGTTACCAGAACTGGGCTTGACGCAAGAGACGAGAAGTATTTTTTAGTTTAGATTACTTCTTGGCTGGCGCTGCGGCAACTGGAGCAGCAGGTGCAGCAGGTGGTGGATACACAAACTTGCCAGGATCTGCACAAGGTGGCGTGGCTACTTTGTCTTTTGATTTTTTTATTTTTGCTGCCACTTTATCTTGCGATTTACAAAGTAAGTATCCATCAACCTTGCCTGCGTGGGCCGTTTTAGCCGCAGCCTCTGCAGACTTTGCTTTCGCCTCATCGCTGGGAGCGGGCAATTTTGCAAAAGCAGCAGAAGTAGCAACTAGTAAGGTTAATAAGAGTAATTTATTCATCGTGATCTCCAATTTCATTCTTTTTTAGCGGGTATTTTTCCAGACTTGACATCGTCATACCAAATTTCGTGATGCTCTTTAGCCCATGTCTCGTCAACCTTGCCAGTTTTCATTGCTTTGTATGCGCCTTTCATGCCGACTGTGCCAAGGTAGATGTGACCAATGAACATCGCCATCATCAGTAGCGCTGCTACGGCGTGAATCATGTGACTAACTTGCATAGTGGCACGAAGATACTCAAGGTTTGGAATCAATTTATCTAAGACCAAGCCCGAGCCGACTACGATGATGCCCAAGAAGAACACGCCGCCCCAAAAAACAATTTTTTCACCTGCATTAAATCGATGGGAAGGCACATGCTCACTACTGAACAAGCCGCCAGCTTTGAGAAGCCAAGTTAAGTCGGCCTTGCTAGGGAAGTTGTCACGCACAAAAACACAGAATACAACCACTAGCGACACAGCAAATAAGGGGCCTGCAAAATTGTGTGCGTTTTTAAGCAAGTACGTCAGCCAACCAAACAAGCTATTACCAATGATGGGCAGCATGAAGAATTTACCAAACGCCATCACTAAACCGGAAATAGCTAAGGTACAAAAAGCAATCGCATTTGCCCAGTGTGCAGCTCGTTCGAAATAGGTGAAACGCACAATCGTTTTGCCAGACTCCTCACCCTGCAAGCCAATTGAACCCTTACGCCAGTAAAACAATCCTACTGCTAGTAGCGTAATAAAAATCAATGCGCCACCGTAGGGAATGATGATGTTATTGCGGGTTTGTCTCCAAGCATCACCCGCATTCGTCATCCGAGAGCCTGGGTACTGAACTTGTCCTTGAATCAAGTTGCCGGCTTCTGGTGCTTCACGTTTAGGTAATGAACTTTGTCCGTCAGCGCCTTGGCCGACAGCGCGCCACATGGGCGCATTATTTCCTGGCTGCGATTTGGCTCGTTCACCATTGGATTGCTGCTGATATTTGGGATCAGCCGATGCATCTTGCGCACTGACAGGCAGTGTTAACACGCTGGCCATTAGCAAGCTACAAGTCAGCGTAAAAAGTTGAGCAAAGCGCTTCATGGCTGCTCCTTTTTAATTTGCACGAGAGTAGTCATTTTGACCTTGCGAGCGAGCACGTAATTGCTGCTCCCATGCCGTTTTGTCACCCGCCTTCCAACCTGGCGCTACATATTGACTTTCACCAACACCCATGTGCGGTGCTGCATCACTTTTAACGCCTCCAAGAGTTTGTGGCTTTACGCCGCAAGCGGCAAGTAGGACAAAACTAGCCAAAGCAAATGAGAGTTTCGTTTTCATGGTTATCCCCCCACTTTAGCTGCAGGTTTTGCGGCTGGGCTAACCGTGTTACCTGAGTTAGCACCGTAGGCGGATTGCCAACCCCATAGCTCGGCACCTTTGCCACGCTTCAAGACGCGGTTACGGAAAATATCGGCGACAACATCACCATCGCCAGCAATCAAGGCCTTGGTCGAGCACATCTCTGCGCAAGCTGGCAATTTGCCTTCAGCTAACCGGTTCCGTCCATATTTTTCAAATTCAGCTTGTGAGCCGTTATCTTCAGGGCCTCCTGCACAGAACGTGCACTTGTCCATCTTGCCGCGCACACCAAATGTGCCTTGGCTTGGGAACTGAGGCGCACCAAATGGGCAAGCATAAGAGCAATAGCCGCAGCCAATACAGACATCCTTGTCATGCAAAACCACACCTTCGTCGGTGCGGTAAAAGCAGCTCACTGGGCAAACCGCCATACAAGGGGCGTCCGAGCAGTGCATACAAGCAACCGAGATTGATTTTTCGCCAGGAATGCCGTCATTCAGCGTTATCACACGGCGGCGATTCACGCCCCAAGGCACTTCGTGCTCATTTTTACAAGCGGTGACACAGCCATTGCACTCGATACAGCGCTCGGCATCACAGATAAATTTCATTCTTGCCATGATGTGCTCCTTATGCTTTCTCGATGTTGCAAATAGTGGTCTTTGTCTCTTGCATCATCGTGACGCTGTCGTAACCATAAGTTGTCGCCGTATTAACCGATTCGCCGCGCACAATTGGCGCTGCGCCGTTAGGGTAATACGGCTTCAAATCTGCGCCCTGCCAATGACCTGAGAAGTGGAACGGCATGAAGCAGGTATCTACCCCGACACGCGGTGTGACCATCGCCATGACCTTAATCTTGGCACCTGTGGGTGATTTGATCCAGACCTGCTCGCCATTTTTGATGCCCCGATCAGCAGCCGCTTTGGGATTGATCTCCACAAATGCGTCCTGCTGCAACTCAGCCAGCCACGGATTTGAGCGGGTCTCTTCTCCGCCGCCCTCGTACTCAACCAAACGCCCTGAAGTCAAGATGAGTGGGAACTTCTCGTGATTCTTCTGCTTAATACTCTCATCTTGCACCGTTTTGTACAAGGTATGCAAACGCCAGAACGCAGGTTTATCGGCATGCGTTGGGTATTTGGCAACCATGTCTGGGCGCGTGCTGTAAAGCGGTTCACGGTGCTGCGGGATCGCATCTGGAAAGTTCCACACCACGGCCCGAGCTTTCGCGTTGCCAAACGGATGGCAACCGTGTACTTGCATCGTGACACGAATGATGCCGCCTGATGGATCCGTTTTCCAGTTTTTGCCCTCCGCCGCTTTTTGTTCAGTCTCGGTCAAATCGCTCCACCAGCCTAATTTTTTCAGCAAGATGTGATCGAATTCTGGGTAACCTGTGGTGATGTCAGCACCTTTCGAGTGCGACCCATCTTCCGCCAGCAAATTAACACCATCTTTTTCAACGCCAAAGTTCGCTCGGAAGTTACCGCCGCCATCCATCACGTGTTTAGAAGTGTCATACAAATTGGGCGAGCCAGGGTGCTTCATTTCGGGCGTACCGTAGCAAGGCCAAGGTAAGCCAAAATAATCGCCACCGAGATCGTAGCCCGTTTCTTTGTCCTTGCCGCCTTTGGATTTCAGAGTCTTAACATCAAACTTATCCATATTGCGCATGTGCGCTTTGAGGCGCTCTGGACTTTGCCCCGTGTAGCCAATCGTCCAGACGCACTTATTAATTTCACGCAAGATGTCTTCCGGCATCGGTTCTTCCAAACCTTTAATGGTTTGCATCTTGTAATTTTTTGACAACTCTTTGCCAAAGCCCAATTTCTCAGCCAATTGGTGCATGATCATGTGATCGGAGCGGCTCTCCCACAACGGATCAATGACCTTTTCGCGCCACTGGATCGAGCGGTTGGATGCAGTGGCTGAGCCACTGGTTTCAAATTGCGTGGCAGCTGGTAATAGATACACCGCGCGATTTGGATTTAAATCTTTCTCATTGCCAACAGCCGCGGGCATGGCTGCCATGGCCGCTGTCGCCGATGGATACGGATCGACTACGACGAGCAAGTCAAGCTTATCCATCGCACGCTTCATCTCAAGGCCACGCGATTGGGAGTTAGGTGCATGCCCCCAAAAGAACATGCCGCGCAAGTTAGATTCTTGGTCGATCAGCTTGTTGTCTTGCATCACGCCATCAATCCAACGCGAAACAGTCATGCCGTTTTTAGCCATCATGCCAGGAGCGTATTGCTTCTTGATCCACTCAAAATCGACCTTCCAAGTGGCCGCAAAGTGTTTGAACGAGCCTTCAGCTAGGCCGTAATAACCTGGAAGCGAATCTGGATTAGGCCCTACGTCCGTTGCACCCTGCACATTATCGTGACCACGGAAAATATTTGTTCCACCACCGCTCTTGCCCACATTTCCTAAAGCCAACTGCAAAATGCACGATGCACGAACAATCGCATTGCCAATCGTGTGCTGTGTTTGACCCATGCACCAGACGATGGTGCCTGGACGGCTTTCGTTCAGCATGCTCGCCACTTTAATCATTTGCGCTTCAGGCACGCCGCAAGCTTCCTCCACTTTTTCAGGTGTCCATTTCGCCATGATGTCGGCTTTGACAGCCTCCATACCGTATACGCGATCTTTGATGTAGCGCTTGTCCTCCCAGCCGTTTTTAAAGATGTGATACAGCAGACCGAACACGAATGGAATGTCCGTGCCAGACCGGATACGCACGTATTCGTCGGCCTTGGCAGCTGTTCGAGTGAATCGTGGATCAACCACAATCATCTTCGTACCCGTCTCTTTGGCATGCAGCATGTGCAGCAGCGACACGGGATGCGCTTCAGCAGCGTTAGAGCCAATGTACATGGCGACCTTGCTGTTTTGCATGTCGTTGTACGAATTCGTCATCGCTCCGTAGCCCCATGTATTGGCAACACCAGCAACCGTGGTCGAGTGGCAAATACGCGCTTGGTGGTCGCAATTGTTTGAGCCCCACAGCGTCATCCACTTACGCAGCAAATAAGCTTGCTCATTGTTGTGTTTAGACGAGCCGACCACAAAAATACTGTCAACACCGCTCTCTTTGCGAAGTGCCAGCATTTTTTGCGAGATTTCAGTGAGTGCTGTATCCCAGCTAATGCGCTCATACTTGCCGTTAACCAATTTCATCGGGTAGCGCAGGCGGAATTCACCATGACCGTGTTCACGCAAGGCAGCACCTTTGGCACATTGACCGCCCAAGTTAATGGGGGAGTCAAACACCGGCTCTTGCCGCGTCCACACGCCGTTTTCAACGACCGCGTCTACAGCACAACCGACCGAGCAGTGCGTGCAAACCGTGCGTTTGACTTCAATTTTTCCGGTTCCATTGATGCTGTTACCCGTAGCAGCGTTCGATTTTTTAACAAGAGTGAGCTGTGACGCCGCAATGCCCACGCCAACGCCTAGTCCAGATCGTCGCAAAAACGCACGGCGATCGACTGTTGGCACGGCATGCGCCATTCCGCGCTGCAGACTGTGCAACATCGCGCCAGCGCCGTGGAATTTTTCAGAGCCTGTCGTTGATTTTTTAGTTAATAACATGTTCACTCCCCTTAAACCATCGTTGTTTGGTAATAGCGCTTCACGTGGGCGCTGAGCGAATAACCGCCACCGCCCGCAGGAGCGGCAGGTAAGGCCGTGGCAGCCACCTCGGCAAACGGAGCAGTCGTTTGGGTGGTTACCGCAACAGCAGCGCCTGCGGCGGCAGCTCCAAAAAAGAAGCCCCGACGCGATGGCGCTGGGGCTTTAGTTGTTGTGGCTTGGGAAGTCATTGAAACGCTCCTTGGCTATAAATTAGCTTATGCAATTAAGAACATACTTATCGTAGCGAACTAACTGAATAAAACCTTGCTCCCCTCCCTAGGATTAACCCTTGTTTGTCGCGAACGTGTCAGTCACTTGACTTTCAAACTAACAAATCAAACCCTTGTGACTCCACGCTCATAAATGCCCTCGTAAATTCAGCTAGTGTTTTATAAAAATTGGCTCTGGGATTGCCTCCCACGGCATCACATAGCCTATTCACCCAAGGCTGCAGATGATCGCCAAAAAAGCTTTTTTGATTCGTGAGATTCGATACGCTGACATCATCGCCCGCTATCAAATAGCGCATCACTTCGCATACATACGCGATGTGGTCTTCGGTTTCAAACATAGCTGAATCTCGCTCTAGGCCATACTGGATAAGGCTTTCACGCAATCTAGCGAGTGGTTTTTCATTTAAAAACCCGCTCAAATAAAACGAGCCAAACAAATAGACTTCAGGCTTACCCACTCCGCCAAACAGTGATTCGTATTCGGCTTTAATTTGTGCATCTGTCAGATCGCGCGAGGCCGCGATCACCACCTCCCATGGTGCTTCTAAAAAACTGCCACTATCAGGGGCTTGGGTCACGGCGACGCGCAGTTGTGCCAATAGTTCAGGGGCTGGCGCCGAGTAATAAAGCGAGCTCAGCAAGCCGTAGATTTCGGCTCTTGCGGTTTCTTCGTCAAAACCAGCGTTGGTTTGTAAGGTATTCATTTGATTTTTAATTCGTTATCGGCTGAGTGCAAATCAATCACGCGGCAGTCCATGCACATTTTCAGGCGCTCGGCTGCTGCACCTTGAAACATGCTGTGACCCACCAACTTGGTCAACATTTGCGTGATCGCCATCTCTGTGCCAAACGGCTTGGAGCAGCGTATGCAGTGAAACATCTTGGCGGTGTTAAGCGCCCTAGGCTCCTTACGCTGTTCGCTCAGCAAGAGCTGGGGCACAAGTTGGATGGCTTGTTCTGGACAGGTTTGCTCGCACAGGCCACATTGAACGCAATTCTTCTCGATGAACTGCAGTTGCAACAACTCCGAGTTGTCTTTGAGCGCACCTGCGGGGCAGCTGCTGACACAGGACAAGCACATGGTGCATTTAGCGGCATCTACTTGGATGGCGCCAAACGGAGAACCGCTGGTAGGCAAACTAATCGAGTCAGGAGGTGCTGGTAGTTTGAGGGCTGGGGCGAACTGCATCAAATGGTCTAGCGCCATCTCCAAAGTGGCACGCTTCTCCAACCCAATACCGAAGCGGGCTACAGAGGATGGTGCGCTGCAGGCCATATTAGACGTGGCCTGCAACGCATCGTCCAATACCGTCAATTCCGTCCCCGATTGGATCAAATGAAAGTGCGTTCCTGTGTAGCCCAGCCCATTCAAGATACCCTGCGCCACCGCCATTTGCTCGGTCAGAGCCCGGATGTAATCGGGCGCTTCCTCATCTGTCAGCATCACCGCAACTTTGCTAGCGCCCAAACAAATACTCGATAACCACATTTCGATACCCGTGCTGGCCGTATGCCACAAAGCAACGGGAATGACGTTATACGGTACGCCTTTTGTTTTTTTGAGCTGAGCTGCTCGCCCGAGTGCTTCAATGGCCTGCTGCCCCGCCGTTTGGCTGTGCAGCAAAAGCGTTGCGTCCCTGCCGCCCGCCTTTGCATAGGTTGTTAAAAGCGTTTTTAGCTTAGCACCTTGGTCAGTCGCACGCGGATAGGTATAAGTCAATGCGCCCGTCGGGCAAACCGTGGTGCAGGCCCCGCAGCCCACGCACAGATTGGGATTAACCACAATTTGCTGGCGCTTGGTGTCGCTAGAAATCGCGTGAGCCGAGCACACCTCAACGCAGGCATTGCAGCCCACGGTCGTATTCCGGCTATGGGCGCAAATTTTCTGTTTGTAGTTGAAGAACTTAGGTTTTTCGAATTCTCCCACCATGCCTTGCAGCTTCATCAAAGTAGCGGCATTAGGCTCTTTAAAGTAGCCCTGCGGCGCGGCGTGCCAGTCGATTAGCGGTTCAGCAGATAAGTCTAAAACCACATCAAAAGCCTGCTCATGACCTACTGTTGCACGGCCAAAGTCGATCGCGCCAGCGGCATCGCAAGCGCGTACGCAAGCGCGGTGCGACTGGCATTTGTTCATGTCAATTTGATAGTCAAAACCAATCGCGCCTTCTGGGCAAGCCACTACGCAGGCGTTGCAGCGGGTGCATAAATCTAGGTCAATCGGGTTGCTGGTTTGCCACGCGAACTTGAATGCCCCCAGCCAACCCGAAAGCGCAGGCTTTGTGCCGCTAATGATGGTGTGATCGCGATTTTGAGCACCGCCGTCTTTAGCACTAGTAGAAAAGATCGTCACAGCTAATGCATCGCCCAAGAGCGTTGCCGCTTGCTCGGCTTGCCCCAGTTCGCCCACAATCAGCAACCGTCCAGCGCTTTTGTAGGTGACCGTACTCACAGGTTCTGGATCTGGCAAATGCGCCGCAGCCAATAGCGCCGCCAGCTTCGGGCTAGCTTTGGACGCATCTTTACTCCAACCGCCACTCTCGCGGATATTGATAAATTTAATAGGCGCCGAGAGTGTTTGCGCGCCCTCAGTTGCTAGAGCAAGCTCACTAAACAAGCGCTGCTCTTGCGTGCATGCCACCACAATGTTCTCGGATGGATCGGCTCGCTTGGCCACATCCACGATGGCGCGCTGAAACTCAGGTGCTTGGCGGCGGCACAAGAGGTTGTGCAGCTTCAAGTCCTGCGGCATCTTCAAGTGGTTTGAGAGCGCCATCGATAGCGCCTTCGCGTCTAGCGGCATCGTCTCGTTGCAATTGCAAATCAGGGTTGTCATGTGCGGCGGCTTTCTCGATAGGAATTTCTTCCTTTTGAAACATATTTAAAAAACCATCTTTGGTTATTTCGTCAATGACGGATTGTGGCATTGGAGCGTGCGTACTGTAGTCGCCTATGTAGATGTCGAGACCATCCATGATGTTGTAGTGCGGATCGGTAAACAGCTTTTTCATCGCTGCGTTTTTGACAGCAGAGTCGACACCTTTAGCCACAAACCCGCTGAAATCGGAAGCGGGCGTCAGCGCACTAACGTCGTCTAAGGTTAACGTCGGCAAATCAGGCACTGCCGTGGAGGCCAATACAGGCGTGGCTTGCGGGGCTACGTCTGAGGCTGGCTCAGCCACGGGCTTGCCTTCGCGCACTGCTGCCTTACGGGATGACCATCGCCCTAAAAAACCTGGAACTTGTTCAGCCGCCATGCTGCTGTGCTCCAAACGTCTTCATGGTTGATACGGCAGCTGGCTTGCCAAAGCGATCGGTGAGCAACTTAAAGCTATCCGGCCTTTTTCGGCGTTTGACGTCGGGAATGTCGTGCGCATCGGCAAACTCGCGAATCGTGAGCACGACTTCTTGCGGCGCAGGCACTTGATCAACTCGCTCCTGAGAATCTAACCATCGTCCTGCGTCGTGATAACTCAGTGATACCGCCTGCACATCAGGGTGCTCATCCCCAGACTCCATGCGCCACATCACAAACCAGCAGGGTGCGGGACTGTCGGCATTCAAGCGGTAGCCTTGCGCATCGTCTTTAAACAAAGTGACATCAAATGGGCCGCGCACAAGCAAATTATCGGTCGCTAAAGGCTGCAAAGGTTCATCTACAGGCATCACACTGGCAAGTTCCCAGCGGTGAGACTCCCAGCGCGATGCAGCGCCCGTATTAGGCACTCGTCTCATCGTGACGGCGACTTGAATGGTGTTGTCTGGTGAGGCTTGCATGGGCGCATTATCACGGACGTTGCCGCAACTACAATTCACCTCTATGACCGACACCACAACTCAAACAAACCAAATGCTGGCAGCCCTAGCCGCTGTTTTAGACGCTAACACTGGCAAAGATTTTGTCTCTACCAAGCAAATTAAAAACTTGAGCTTTGCCAATGGCGATGTCGCGTTTGATTTGGTGATGGGCTATCCAGCCAAAAGCCAGCACGCACTCCTGCGCCGTGCTTTGATTGCCGCTGCAAAAACGGTTGCAGGCGTTAATAACGTTTCGGTGCAAATTTCGACCAAAGTCGCTGCCCATGCGGCGCAGCGCGGTGTGGCGCTTCTGCCAAACGTCAAAAATATTGTTGCCGTGGCGTCTGGCAAAGGCGGCGTAGGCAAAAGCACAACCGCTGTCAATTTGGCATTAGCCTTGGCCGCTGAAGGCGCATCGGTTGGCATTTTGGATGCGGACATTTACGGCCCTTCTCAGCCGATGATGATGGGCATTGAAGGCCGCCCCGAGTCCGAAGACGGTAAAACCATGGATCCGATGGAGAACTACGGCGTGCAAGTCATGTCGATTGGCTTTTTGATTGACAAAGACGAAGCCATGATTTGGCGTGGCCCTATGGCAACACAGGCGCTAGAGCAACTTTTGCGTCAAACCAATTGGGGTAATTTGGACTATTTAATCGTGGACATGCCACCTGGCACGGGCGACATTGCGCTCACGCTCTCGCAGCGCGTCCCCATGACGGGCGCAGTGATTGTGACTACGCCGCAAGATATTGCGCTGCTGGATGCTAAAAAAGGCATCAAGATGTTTGAAAAGGTCGGCGTGCCGATTTTGGGCGTTGTAGAAAATATGGCCGTACATGTATGCAGCAACTGCGGGCATATAGAGCACATTTTTGGCGTCGATGGCGGCAAAAAAATGGCGGCTGACTACGGTATGGACTATTTAGGCGCGCTGCCACTCAATATTCAAATTCGCCAAGAAGCCGATAGTGGGAAACCCACCGTCGTGGCCGATCCAGACGGCGATGTCTCCGCTATTTACAAAGCAATTGCGCGCCAAGTGGCCGTCAAGATTGCGCATAAAGCCAAAGATTTTTCTAGTAAATTCCCAACGATCAGTATCTCGAAAGAGACATGAAAAACGGAAGAACCCCTTTGTCAGCTCGTGCTGACATTTCCCCTGCCGTGCAGGGGCAAACTAAAAAACAAAGTTCTCCCCTGCACGGCAGGGGGGATGTCGCAAAGCGACAGGGGGGTTCTTCTGAGATCAGAATCATTGGCGGACAGTGGAAACGCAGCTTACTCGCCGTCGCTAGCATCGAAGGCCTTCGCCCTACGCCAAACCGCGTGCGAGAAACCCTATTCAACTGGCTCGGGCAAGACCTCACGGGACTAAACGTAGTCGATGCCTTTGCTGGCACTGGAGCACTCGGTTTTGAGGCGGCATCGCGCAAAGCCACATCCGTATTGGTCTGCGAGCAAGACCCTTCGCTATGCCGCTCCCTGATTGGCCTGCGGACTAAGCTTGCCGCACATAATATCCAAATCGTTCAAGGTGATGCGATTGCACAATTGAGCAAGCTTGCCGTCACTAGCGCTGACGTGGTGTTTTTAGATCCTCCCTTTGGTTCAGACTTGTTTATGCCCGCGCTTAAAGCCGCATCTCGCATCACAAAGCCACAGGGATTTGTGTATTTGGAGTCAAATCGTCTGTGGACGAACGAGGAGCTAGCGCCGTTTGAACTGTCGGTCACCCGCCAGGGTAAGGCTGGCATGGTTTGCTACCACCTGCTACAAAAGGGATAATGACGGCTATGAACAAACGAATTGGCCAAAAAATTGGAGTTTACAGCGGCACGTTTGACCCAATCACGCTTGGGCATTTGGATATCGTTACCCGCTCGGCGAAATTATTCGACACCCTCGTCATCGCGGTGGCGATTGCGCATCACAAAAAAACAATGTTTACGCTTGATGAACGCCTTGAGCAAGTGCGCGTGGCATGCAAAGCCATATCCAACGTGGACGTCCAGCCATTTGATGGCTTGATTGTGGATTTTTGCAAAGCTCAAAATGCAACCGCCATCGTGCGTGGCGTGCGTAACGCGACCGATCTGGACTATGAAGCGCAAATGGCGGCGATGAATCAAAAAATGCTACCGTCAGTTGAGACTGTGTTTTTGCTACCCACGCCCAGCGTGCAATGCATTAGCTCGACCTTGGTGCGCGAGATCTCTAAGCTGGGTGGCGATGTCACGCAGATGGTGAGTCCCAACGTTCTGGATGCTTTGAAGGCAAGCTAACAATGGCTTTGATGATTACTGATCAGTGCATCAACTGCGATGTGTGTGAGCCAGAATGCCCCAATGAAGCGATTTATTTGGGCGAGGAAATCTACGAAATTGATCCGCACAAATGCACCGAGTGCGTCGGACATTTTGATGAACCCCAGTGCGTGCAGGTGTGCCCTGTGGATTGCATTCCACTCAACCCCGCGCACATTGAAAACAACGAGTCGCTCTGGGCGAAATACAGGCGCTTAGTGGCCCCTAGCGCCGCTTGAGCACGTGAATAAACGCGTTACCCACCGTTTGCTGATCTAACAATTCATTCCCCGTTTGCTTAGCGAAGTTCGCAAAATCGCGCACCGAACCAGCATCCGTTGCTGTCACGCGAAGCGTTTGTCCGCTTAGCATTTCAGCCAAGGCCTTCTTCGCTTTCAAAATGGGAAGCGGGCAATTCAGGCCGCTGGTGTCAAGTTCTTTATCAATGTTCATTCTGAGTCTTTTGTATAAGTTGCATCGGGCTTGGGCGGTAGTTCGACAAATTGCGGTGTGATGCCCTTTGTGACTAACCAATCGGCAAGTGCGTAACCCGTTCCAGCACGCCAACATTTTAAGTCTTCAGGAGAAAAAAGCCTATATTCCGCAAGCTCTGGCGACAGGATAACCTCGCCGCTGGCAATCACATGGTACGCAATGATGACTTGGTTCATACGCTTAAAGTCGTACGCACCAATGAGATTGAGTTCGCTCACGTCAAGATTGGTTTCTTCTTTCACCTCGCGCGCGATGCCTTCCTTCGGCGACTCACCTGCCTCCATAAAGCCAGTGATAAGCGCAAAAAATTTACCGCTCCATGCCGCATTGCGCGCCAGCAAAATTTGCCCCGTCTCTTTTATTTCAACAACGGCAGCCAGCACAGGCGTTGGGTTGTTCCAGTGCACAAAACTACAAGCCGCGCAGCGCCAGCGGGATTTGGCGCCGCCATCTTCCTCTGCGCTGATCCAAGATAAGCCAGTCCCGCACTGAGGACAAAATTTAAAGTTTGAGGGCGTGGCGATTTCAGTCATATGAGCATTGTATGAATGCTGGCACGCAGGTCATGTGCCCAAGTGCGTCTATCCCGCGACTGGGTCGTTTGCGGCGCGCCAAACTGCAGAGTCACCGTAATACTTTTCGCGTTCAAAGTTCGCCAAACGGACTGAAAGAGCGTATCCTCGCCGACAAAGCACGGCACAAAGCTTTGCTCGCCAGTAGCTGTATCGGTAAACCGAATCGCAATAGGTTGAACTTTGGCTTCTGCATCAATCGCACTTTGAATCATGTTGGCGTGAAACGGCAATAGCTCACGTCCCACGCCCGTAGTGCCTTCAGGGAACACCGCCACACAATCGCCTTTGCGCAGCTGCTCAGCCACCGTTTGCACTACCCGATGCGAGTCTTTGCGGCTGGTGCGCTCTACAAACAACATGCCCGATTGGTCGGTGAGGTAGCCAATCAAGGGCCAGTCTTTAATGTCTGATTTGGCCACAAAACGGCAGAAGTGAGCGGCGTGAATGGCAACGTTGTCTAACCAGGAGATGTGATTGGCAACCAAGAGTCCGCTTTGAATGGGCACACCAAACACACGAAGCTGAATACCGAGTACCGCGATCAACTGCGCCGACCACTGCTGAACATGGTCTGCACGCTCCTTGTGCGATATTTTTGCAAACCGCGTTTTGATAATCCAATAACCGCGCAGTAAGTGCAGTACGGCACAAGCCAATCGATAAGCGGCTCTCATTCAGTCCTACTCATGCGCCTTGTTCGTATGCAAGATGTCCGTTGACCACGGTGGCTTTGACTTTGCCTTGCATTTCAAAGCCGGAGAACGGCGTGTGTTTACCTTGGCTAAGTAACTGCTTAGCACCTACCGTCCAGTGCATACGCGGATCAAATACCACCACATCCGCCTGTCCATGCAGACTAAGATGACCAATACTGTCTTTCTCCAAAACCTTGGCAGGTCTCAGCGTGACAAGCTTAAGCGCATCAGCTGTACTCAACTTCATGTCCAGAGCCAAGCGAAGCACGAGATTAAGAAGCAGCTCTAGTCCCGTTGCGCCCACTTCGGCCTCGGCAAATGGAAGTGCTTTTCCGTCTTCGCTGACAGGTGTGTGATCGGAGACGATGGCATCAATCGTGCCATCCAGCAAGCCTGCTCGCAAGGCCTCGCGATCACGCGCACCGCGCAGGGGTGGCGACAAACGCATACGGCTATCAAAAAAACCAATGTCGTTATCGACCAAGAAGAGCGAATTCATACTGACATCTGCCGTAATGGGCAAACCCTCGGCCTTAGCCGCTTTCATCAACGCCACACCCGCTGCGCTACTAATGCGCTGCACATGAACATGCGCAGAGGTCGCGCGTACCAAATCAAAAATAGTTTGCAGCGCAATCGTTTCCGCCATTACAGGCACACCTGCAAGCCCAAGCCTTGTGGCATAAGCCCCGCTGGCGGCAACACCCTTGCCAAGCCATGTATCTTGTGGCCTGAGCCATGTCGTGTAGCCATGTGTCGATGCATATTGCATGGCTCGTTGCAAGGTCTGTGTATTCATCACAGGCATATCGGCTTGACCAAATCCCACGCAACCCGCGTCGGCCAATTCCATCATCGCGGTCAGCGATTCGCCCAGCAAACCACGTGTGAGTGCACCTAGCGGGAACACCCGCGCTGCATGGCGTTTTTGGGCACGGAACTTCAACATCTCTACTAGGCCAGGCTCATCCAACACTGGTAATGTATCGGGTGGACAGACCACTGATGTCACGCCGCCCGCGCCTGCTGCCATGAGTTCGGATTGCAGCATGTGCGCATGTTCGCCGCCAGGTTCACCCAGCCGAGCATTCAAATCAATTAGGCCTGGAATCACCCAGCAGCCGCGAGCGTCAATCACTTTATCAGGCTCAAAGCCTTGCTGTACTTGGCCTAGCGCGGCAATGCGGCCACCCTCCACAGCAATATCGCCTTGTTTATCGAGACCGCTTTTCGGGTCAATAATGCGACCACCTTGAATCAGTATCTTCATTTGACCACCCCTTTGTGATCGCCTTCGTTGCTCGCGACGATACTCATGACCGCCATGCGTACCGCGATACCAAATCCCACCTGTGGCAGGATCACACTTTGTGCGCCGTCCACAACCGCAGAGTCAATCTCGACACCCCGATTAATCGGGCCTGGGTGCATGACGATCGCGTCTGGTTTTGCCCATTGAAGTTTTTCTTGCGTAAGACCATAACTCTTAAAAAATTCGTGCGAGCTTGGCAAGAGTGCTCCACTCATGCGTTCATTTTGCAAACGCAACATGATGACAACATCAGCACCTGTGATGCCCTCTTGCAGGCTATGACACACTCGTACGCCGAGTGCCGCCATGTCCGAAGGCACCAGCGTCTTGGGCCCCACCACACGCACCTCAGCGCAGCCCAGTGTTGTGAGTGCATGGATATCGCTTCGCGCAACGCGTGAATGCAACACATCGCCAACAATGGCAACCGTGAGATTAGAAAAATCTTTTTTGTAGTGCCGAATTGTCAGCATGTCTAGCAAGCCCTGTGTCGGGTGGGCGTGGCGACCATCACCCGCATTTACCACGTGAATATGCGGCGGCAGATGCTGGGCAATTAAATACGGGGCACCCGATTCACTATGGCGAACCACAAAGATATCTGCCGCCATGGCAGTTAGATTGGCAATAGTGTCCAGTAAGGACTCACCTTTGGAGGCTGAAGAACGCGCAATATCCAAGTTCATCACGTCGGCCGAAAGGCGTGTTGCAGCAATCTCAAACGTGGTTCGCGTACGGGTTGAGTTTTCAAAGAAAAGATTGAAAACTGTTTTACCCCGTAGCAGGGGTAACTTCTTCACTTCGCGGTCATTGATACTGGCAAAGTTAGCCGCCGTATCCAAAATATGCGTCAGTATGTCTTTCGGTAGCCCTTCAGTCGAAAGCAAATGAATCAGCTCGCCGTTTTTGTTGAGTTGAGGATTTTTCATCTTATAGGTCTATTTTCGCTCAAACGAAAAGGTGTCATCTGCCATACGGATCAGTCGAATCGATTCTGTTGGATTCATCTGTGCCTTCTGCGAGGCAAAATCTGCTTGTAGTGGCAGTTCACGCCCACCGCGGTCCACAAGCACCGCAAGGCGCACGCTGGCAGGTCTTCCGTAGTCAAACAGTTCATTCATCACGGCGCGTATGGTGCGGCCCGTGTAGAGCACATCGTCTAACAGCACGATGTGCGAACCCGTCACATCAAACGGCAGGCTCGTGGATTCTGTCCGCGAGCTAGCGGCCTTACTGCCTCGGCGAAGGTAATCGTCTCGGTGCATGGAGCTGGAGATGATGCCGATCTTGTCCAAACCCCAGTCTTGCTGCAAGCGCTCCGCCATCCAAGCACCGCCTGATGCAATACCCACCCATTGGGTGGTAGTGCTTCTCCAAGACTCCAATCCATCACGTAAATCTGCATAAAGCTGTTCGGCATTCATTCAGGCAAACTCCTCATATATTGTTCTAGGATGATGCAAGCGGAAAACGCATCCAATTTGGCTTCTCTGGCCCTTGGATTATCGGCCTTTGCCTCGGTCGTGCTGTAACGCTCATCAACCTCGTGAACAAGCGCGTCCGTTAAGCCGCGCAGATTTTGCGCAAACTGTTTCGCAAGCTTCGTATTTTTATGCGGTGCACCATCGGGGTGATACGGCACGCCCACCACCAAGGCGCTAGGCCGCCATTCTTTCACTAGTTTCAAAATCGCCTGATCACGCGCTGCGCCTTGCTGGGTCAGCGTTGCTACGCTTTGCGCGCTTTTTGTCAACGTATTGCCGCTGGCGACGCCGACGCGCAACTTGCCCCAATCGAACGCCAAAAATTGCTGGATGGGCGAACTTGCCATCATTGCATCACCCCTCCGTCAGGTACCAGCTTGATTTCGTCTAGCCCTAAAAGCGCGAGTGCAGCGCTATAGCGTTCGGCCACGGGAAGATCAAAAATAAGGCGGTGATCGGCAGGTACCGTCAACCAATCGTTGTGGGCGATTTCATGCTCTAGTTGCCCTGCCTGCCATGCGGCATAGCCAAGAGCTAGAAACATTTTTTGTGGCCCAGCGCCACACGCTAAGGCCTCGAGTACATCCCGTGACGTGGTCATCTCTAAACCACCAGACACTGCCAGCGTCGACATCCAAAACGAAGCTTGGCTGGGTGCGAAACCGTCGTCACCAAGCTCAAAGGTTTGCTGGGCCTCATGGAGCACAAAACCACGGTCTGTGAAAACAGGACCACCGTTAAACACAGGAGTCAATAGCAAGTCTTCCCGCCCAAGCCCCAAATCCATCCGATAAAACATTTGCTTCATCGTGGACTCACTCGGACGGTTGATCACCAACCCTGCGGCACCATTTTTGCCGTGATCAAAAACAAACACCACTGTCTTCTCAAAATCCGCATCCTCCATGCCAGGCATGGCGATCAGGAAGTGGTTGTTTAGATCCAGCATTAGCGCATAAGTTTGAGCAATTAGCTGCGCGCTGAAGCAGGCACGTCGCGGCGCCCCGATCCCGTAAAGAGCTGACGTGGACGGCCAATTTTGTACTCGGGATCGCCAATCATCTCATTCAGCTGCGCAATCCAGCCCACCGAGCGTGCAAGTGCAAAAATACCCGTGAACAAGGACACGGGAATCCCAATAGCGCGTTGCACGATCCCCGAGTAATAGTCGACGTTTGGATAGAGCTTACGCGAGACAAAATAGTCGTCTTCCAAGGCAATCTTTTCCAGTGCCTGAGCCAATTTCAAAATCGGGTCGTTCTCCACACCCAGTGCAGCAAACACCTCTCGGCAAGTCTCTTGCATCAGCTTGGCGCGTGGATCGAAGTTTTTGTAAACGCGGTGGCCAAAGCCCATCAGCTTGACACCCGAGTTTTTATCTTTCACTTTTTCCATGAACTCGGCGACGTAAGAGAGGCCGCCTTTGGCTTGAATGTCCTCGAGCATTTGCAAGCAAGCTTCATTTGCACCGCCATGCGCAGGGCCCCAAAGGCAAGCCACACCAGCCGCAATCGCCGCAAACGGATTAGTGCCCGAAGAGCCGCACAACCGCACAGTTGAAGTCGATGCATTTTGCTCGTGATCGGCATGCAGTGTAAAGATACGATCTATCGCTTTTTCCATAATCGGATTGACCGTATAGGTCTCGCAAGGCGTAGCAAACATCATGTGCAAAAAGTTGCCAGCGTACGATAAATCGTTGCGCGGATAAATAAACGGCTGACCGATACTGTATTTGTAGGCCATCGCGACAAGCGTTGGCATTTTTGCAATCAAACGAATCGCGGCAATTTCGCGGTGCTCGGCGTTGTTGATATCGGTGCTGTCATGGTAGAAGGCTGACAACGCGCCAACAAGGCCCGTCAAAATTGCCATCGGATGCGCATCGCGGCGGAATCCGCGCAAAAAGAACTGCATCTGCTCGTTCACCATGGTGTGCATCGTCACCAATTTGTGGAAATCTTTGCGCTGTGTCTCAGTCGGCAACTCAGCACGCAAGAGCAAATAGCAGGTGTCTAAAAAATCACCTCCGCGCGTGGCCAATTGCTCAATCGGGTAGCCGCGGTACAAGAGCTCGCCTTTATCACCATCAATATAGGTAATCGCCGACTGGCAAGCCGCTGTCGATAAAAAACCCGGGTCGTAGGTAAACATGCCTGTTGTACCGTACAGCTTGCGGATGTCCAAAACATCGGGGCCAATGCTACCCGAGTAAACAGGCGCTTCGAAGCTGGGCGTGCCGTTGGAGAAGGTGATCGTGGCTTTGTTATCGGAGAGTTTCATTTTATTTTTCTTTCAACTTAGTTAATACATCAACAATCTGCTTGTGTGTGACCAATCCATTATTCGATTGCTGATCACGAATCTCAACTTCTTCTAGTTGCTTGCGTGACAAGAGCAAATCCATCAAATCGTTATCACTCAAATCCATCAAGGCATACATTCCAGCCTCATCATTTGTCGTGAGTAATGACGCATATCTTTCAAAAAAGCGCTCAATAAAAAGATCGTTCTCCAGCATTCCACGGCGCGAACGCCATTTGAGTTTGGAAATCGCTCGCTCATTTAGCAGCACTAAACCGACCTCGCCACCATAAGCTCTTTAATCTTACCAATCGCTAGCGTTGGATTCAAACCTTTTGGACACACGTCCACGCAGTTCATGATCGTGTGACAGCGGAACAAACGGTACGGATCTTCCAAATTATCAAGGCGCTCTGTCGTCGCTTGATCGCGGCTATCGGCAATAAATCGATAGGCTTGCAAAAGCCCAGCGGGTCCCACAAATTTATCAGGATTCCACCAGAACGACGGGCACGATGTCGAGCAGCTCGCACACAAGATGCACTCGTACAAACCATCCAGCTCTTCGCGCTGCACAGGGCTTTGCAAACGTTCTTTTTCTGGCGGTGGCGTGTTATTGACCAGATAAGGTTTGATCGAATGGTACTGCTTAAAAAACTGCGTCATGTCCACAATCAAATCACGCACCACAGGCAAGCCTGGCAAGGGTTTCAAGACGATCGGGTCTTTGAGCGTATTCAAATTAGTCAGGCATGCAAGACCATTTTTGCCATTGATATTCATCGCATCCGAACCGCACACGCCTTCGCGGCACGAACGGCGATAGCTCACCGTAGGGTCTTGCGCTTTGAGTTTCATCAGCGCGTCAAGCAGCATACGCTCGTGACCATCAAGCTCTAGCTCAACTTTTTCCATGCGCGGCTTCGCGTCAACATCGGGGTCGTAGCGGTAAATGTGAAAGGTTCTTTTAGCCATTTTTAGAATGTCCTTACTTTGGGTGGAATCGAGTCCACGGTCAATGGTGTTAATTTGACTGCTTTGTAGTCAAGGCGATTGCCCTCTGAGTACCACAGCGTGTGCTTCATCCAAACCGCGTCGTTGCGGCCTAGCGGCGTTAGCGGATCGTCGACTGGGCGCTCGTAGTCGCTGACGCTGTGTGCACCACGGCACTCGTGCCTTGCTGCTGCCGACACAATGGTAGCTTCAGCCGCTTCAATCAGGTTTTCTACCTCTAAAGCCTCGATACGTGCGGTATTGAAGACCTTAGATTTATCCTTCAAACCAATCGCACTGGCGCGTTTGCGTAGCTCAGCAATTTTGGCTACGCCCTCATCCATGCTAGCTTGAGTGCGGTACACGCCTGCGTGCACTTGCATCATCGCGCGGATGTCGTTGGCCACGTCTTGTGCGTATTCGCCACTCGTGTCAGATTCCAAGCGGTTCAAACGAGCGAGTGTTTGATCAGCAGCATTGGTTGGTATGGCCCTATGCGCCTGCTCTTTCAGGTTACTTGCCACGATGTGATTGCCTGCAGCACGACCAAAAACGAGTAAATCTAACAGCGAGTTAGTGCCCAATCGGTTCGCACCATGAACGCTCACGCAAGAGCATTCACCCACCGCGTAGAGTCCATTGACTACGGAGTTGTCATTGCCATTCTTTTGAATGACGACTTGACCGTTGATATTGGTCGGAATACCGCCCATTTGGTAATGGATGGTCGGCACAACAGGAATCGGCTCGCGGGTCACGTCCACATTGGCAAAATTGATGCCGATTTCGTGCACCGAGGGCAACCGCTTCATGACGGTCTCAGCACCCAAATGGTCAAGCTTGAGCAAGATGTGATCTTTATTCGGCCCGCAGCCTCGTCCTTCTTTGATTTCTTGATCCATGCAGCGAGAAATAAAGTCGCGCGGCGCGAGGTCTTTCTGCGTGGGCGCGTAGCGCTCCATAAACCGCTCACCATTGCTATTGAGCAAAATCGCACCTTCGCCTCGGCAGCCTTCGGTCAACAGCACGCCAGCGCCGTGCACACCCGTGGGGTGGAACTGCCAAAACTCCATGTCTTCCAGCGGAATGCCTGCACGAGCCGCCACACCGAGGCCATCGCCAGTGTTGATGTAGGCATTCGTGGAAGCTGCGTAAATACGCCCTGCTCCGCCCGTCGCCAACAACACCGTCTTGGCTTCCATGATGAACAGATCGCCCGTCTCCATCTCTAATGCCGTCACGCCAACGCAGTCGCCATCGTCATTCAAGATCAAATCCAGCGCCATCCACTCAACAAAAAAGTTGGTGTTCGACTCTACGTTTTGCTGATACAGCGTATGCAGCATGGCGTGACCTGTACGGTCAGCAGCCGCGCAGGCACGCTGCATGGGCTTTTCACCATAGTTTTCAGTATGCCCACCAAAAGGACGCTGGTAAATCGTGCCGTCCGCATTGCGGTCAAACGGCATGCCCATGTGCTCAAGCTCGTACACCACCTTCGGTGCTTCACGGCACATAAATTCAATCGCGTCTTGGTCGCCCAGCCAGTCAGAGCCTTTAACGGTATCGTAAAAATGGTAGTGCCATGTGTCGGCACTCATGTTGCCAAGCGAAGCGCCAATGCCGCCCTGCGCCGCTACGGTGTGCGATCGAGTTGGGAAGACTTTGGAGAGCACCGCCACATTGAGGCCAGCACGTGCCAATTGCAACGATGCGCGCATGCCAGAGCCACCGGCACCCACAATGACCACGTCGAACTTGCGCCGGGCAATGTTTGAGTTCGTATATTGATTTTGATTAACGCTATTCACTTTTAAACTCTCCACAAAACTTGAATCGCCCAGCCAGCGCAGCCGACTAGCCACACGGCAGTAAAGACTTTCAAAGCAAGGCGCAAGGCGACGGGTTTGATGTAGTCCATGTAAATCTCTTGCATGCCCAGCAGTACATGCCATGCGAGTGCGAGGATCACGACGAAGGTCAAGACTTTCATCGGCAGCGACGCAAAAATGCTCGCCCATTTGTCGTAACCCATCGCGCCTTTGTTAAAAATCACTTGCAAGAGCACGATCAGCGTAAACACCGCCATCAAGCCAGCCGTGACGCGCTGTGCCAGCCAGCCACGCAAGGCGTTATTGCCCTTGCTCTTCATCGCCATCGTGAGATTAGAAATAGTCATTTTTTGAGCCTTGATATCAATACAAACCAAACAACTTGGCAGCCAAAGCCGCCGTCAGGGGCAAACTAATGGCAAACGTGACCACAGCGGATTTCTTGGCAAAACCCTTGGTAACGGCGCTGTGGCTCACATCCATCCACAGATGGCGCAAACCTGCGGTGAGGTGATGCAAATACGACCAAATCAGAGCCAGCGCCACCAGTTTGAAGAACCAGCCTGGTACAAAACCTGCGCCAATATTAAATAGCGCCGTGAACTTGGCATAGGAGAATTCACTTGAGATCGACTTGTCAAACATCCAAATGATGAAAGGCAAGAGAAGAAACATGATTGCGCCGCTGGCACGGTGGAGGATGGAAACCCAAGCCCCAGCCGTCATTCGGTAGGTCGTCAGGTCAGTAAACGCGTTGATATTGCGGAATTCGGGTCGCTGAGACTGGTGGCTCGAATCGGACATTTTTTAGGCTTTCGAAGTTGCAAACCCGCGTATTCTAAAACATGCGGGTTTCCACTAGGCTGACAAATTGACTTGGATCAAGATTTTTACTGGCTTTTTAACCAAAGTTTCAAGCGTTCAACCCCCAAAACCAATCTGGTGACATCACTTGACGCAAAGCACCAGCGCATCCAGCCATCGCCGACTTTATCTGGCGCTAAATCAAAGGCACTCCCCGGCGCTAGCCCAAGCCCCGCTTCGCTTACCAACCGTTTAGCAAGTGCGAGTGAATCATCAAATCCTTCGATTTTGAAGAAGGCGTACATGCCGCCTTTGGCGGGCTCTACTGTCACATAAGGCACAGCTTGCAAGAGCGGAACGAGCGTATCCCGACATAACTTGAAATGCGTCACCAACGGCGGCGTAATCTCAAACTCACGGCGTAAGGCCTCCAGCGCAGCCTTTTGCACAAAGCTAGGCGCACAAGACGTATTGAACTCAATCAGCTTGCCCATGGCATCCAAGCAACTTGGCGGCACAACCAGCCAGCCGAGCCGCCAGCCTGTCATTAAAAAAGTTTTGGAAAAACTGTGCGTGACGATAAGGCGATCTTCTGGCTGGGCAATATCTAAAAACGACGGAGCGCATCCATGCGGATTGCTTGCGTCAATGGGTTCGTAGTACAGCCGCTCATACACCTCATCCGCAATGATCCACGTACCCGTTTTTCGGCAATGCTCAAGAATCGTTTGCTGCTCGTCTCGCGTCAAAGTCCAACCCGTTGGGTTATTCGGCGCGTTGACTAAAAGCAATTTGGTAGCAGGCGTAATCGCCTCGCAGAGCTTGTGGATATCAAGTTTCCACTCGCCAGCTTCTGCATAAAGCGGCACAGCGGTGACCACCCCACCCATGATGATCGCTTGCTGCGGCAAGTTCGGCCAAATGGGGGTGACGCAGACCACTTCGTCGCCCGCATTCACAATCATTTGCGAAGCTAACATCAAGCCACTCACCCCGCCCGAGGTAATGGCAATGCGATCTGCGGCAATCGGGTTGGTCTGTGAGCCATGCAGCTTGGACATGTACGCAGCAACCGATTCACGCAGTTCAGCCAAACCTAAGTTGGCTGTATAGAACGTCTCGCCATCGTTCAATGACTGAGTCGCCGCTGCGCGAACCGCGGGATGCGTGACTTCGTCGCTTTCGCCAAACCAGAATTTCAAAATATCGGGTGCGTCAATGGCGCTATTGACCACTTCGCGGATTTGCGAGCCTGCGAGGGATTGGATGACTGGGCGAAGATGGTTTTGTGCGTTCATGCCGGAATCTTAATCGCCATAATTCGCTCCATGAACAAAGCACCCATCACTCTCTACGGCATCTCCAATTGCGACACCGTCAAAAAAGCCCGAACTTACCTTGCTGAGCGAAAAGTAGACTATATTTTTCATGACTTCAAGAAGCAAGGTGTGCCCGCAGCTCTTATGGATATTGGCCTGGCGCAGGTTGGCTGGGAGCGACTATTGAACCGCAAAGGCACAACATGGCGCAAGTTGGATAGCAGCGTGCAGGCCGCCATTGTGGATGCCGCCAGTGCCAAAGCGCTCATGATGCGTGAGCCCAGCACGGTCAAACGCCCTGTCGTGCAGTGGACACCGACTAGGGTTACGGTGGGGTTCAATCTTGAAGAATGGGCTAGCATGACGCTTCCACTTTAGGAATCTTTCATGTTTAAAAAAATCACCTCCCTTGTTGTCTTGGGTCTTGTTAGTGCGGTCGTTTTAGCTCAAACAGCCTCGCCCACTAATCCCATCCTCCGCCTGCGCGGCGTCATTGAAAAAATAGAGGTTGGCTCGGTCACCATCAAAGAGCGGCGCGGTGAGACCATCACGCTTGTGATGGCTGAGAACATGCCCATGAACGAGGTCTATCCGATCGCCATGTCCGAGATTAAAGCGGGCAGTTTTATTGGCACAGCAGCCATGCCAAAACCCGACGGCACGCTAGAAGCGATCGAGGTTTTAGTCTTTCCCGAAACCATGCGCGGCACAGGTGAAGGCCACAACCCGTGGGATTTGCAAAAAGACAGCACGATGACAAACGCCACCGTTGCAGACCTTAAAGTGGCACCGAATGGCCGCCAACTCAGGCTGACCTACAAAGGCGGTGAAAAGATCGTGAACGTAGCAGAAGGTGCACCCATCGTGACCTTCCGTCCTGGCGAAAAGAGCTTGCTAGTGGTTGGCGCAAAAGTGCTAATTCAAGCGCAAGAAAAAGACGGCAAACCCACAGCACTTCGCATGACCATTGGACGGGATGGCTTTGCGCCGCCAATGTAATCCCTGCGCCTCGCTTTTAACTTTTAAACTACGGAGAACCTCATCATGACTGCACCACGCCTCACCGCACAAGATTTCGACCAAGAGTTATTGATTTTGTTTGATGCCTACGTTCACGGTGGCATCGACAGACGAGGTTTTTTAGAGCGCGCACAAAAATTTGCTACCGTTGGCATGACAGCCACTGGCATCCTCGCGGCTTTAAGTCCTAACTTTGCGCTCGCGCAGCAAGTTAAACCAGACGATGCACGCATCAAGACGGAATGGATCACTTACCAATCGCCCAATGGCTATGGCGCTGTCAAAGGGTATTTGGCTCGCCCAGCTAGCTCAGGCGCATCAAAGCTTCCCGCTATTTTGGTGGTGCACGAAAATCGTGGCCTCAATCCGCACATCGAAGACATCACACGGCGCTTGGCACTAGATGGCTACATGGCATTTGCGCCCGACGCGCTGACACCTCTAGGCGGCTACCCAGGTGACGAAGACAAAGCGCGCGAAGCCTTTGCAAAACTGGACCAAGCCAAAACGCGGGAAGATTTTGTTGCAGCGGCAGGTTGGCTAAAAGCCCGCCCTGATGGGACAGGCAAGATGGGCGTAACGGGCTTTTGCTATGGCGGAGGCATTGCACACATGCTTGCCACCCGCCTGCCCGACCTAAACGCCTCTGTCCCGTTTTATGGGAATCATCCTGCAGCTGCTGATGCAGTGAAAGTGAAAGCACCGCTCCTGATTCACTTTGCAGGCATTGACGATCGCATCAACGCGGCGTGGCCTGCGTACGAGACAGCTCTCAAAGCCGCAAATGTTCGCCATACGGCGCATACCTACGCAGGAACGCAGCATGGGTTTAACAACGACACGACACCGAGGTTTGATGCGCCAGCGGCGAAGCT